>JASLBD010000301.1 GCA_030146745.1 Allosphingosinicella sp.
GAGCGCAAGCGCGGGGTCGTCGCTTTCTCCTCCGGCAACCATGCCCAGGGCGTGGCGATCGCCGCGCGCCGCCTCGGCATCCGGGCGACGATCGTCATGCCGGCCGACGCCCCGGCGGTGAAGCGCGACTCGACGCTCGCGGCCGGCGCCGAGATCGTCGCCTACGACCGCGCCACCGAGAGCCGGGAGGCGATTGCCGGCCGCCTCGCCGAGGCGCGGGGGGCGGCCCTGGTGCCCTCGTTCGACGACGTCGACGTGATCGAGGGGCAGGGCAGCGTCGGGGTCGAGATCGCCGCCCAGCTCGGCGCCGCGCCGGACCGGGTCCTGGTCCCCTGCGGCGGCGGCGGGCTCTCGGCCGGGATCGCTCTCGCCCTGCCCGGCTCGGCCGTCGTGACGGTCGAGCCGGAAGGCTGGGACGACATGGCCCGCTCGCTCGAGGCGGGCGAGCCGGTGCCGGTCCTGGAGCCCGCGCCGCCCACCCGCTGCGACGCCCTTCAGACGAAACTGGTCTCGCCTCTGACCCTCGGCGCCCTGCGCGATTCGGGCGCGAGCGGCCTCCGGGTCACCGAATCGGAGGTCGAGGCCGCCATGGCCTTCGCCGCCCGCCACCTCCGGATCGTCGCCGAGCCGGGCGGCTCGGTCGCTTTGGCGGCCCTCATCGCCGGAAAGGCGGGCCGGGTCACCGGGCGGACGGTGGTGGTGGTGTCGGGCGGGAACGTCGATCCGGAGCTTTACGCCGCGATTCTCGGCGCTCAGGCGGCGGAGGCGGAGCGATAGCCGGCGGGGTCGATCCTTGCGGCGGGAGAGACGGCCTCGACCTGCCGGGTCAGGGCCTCGAGCTGAAACCCCAAAGTCCTCAGCTCCGCGGCGAAGACCTCGCCGTCATGGCCGGGCCGGGCGAGGGTCGCCGCTTCCAGCAACGTGTCGAGCATCATCGACAGGCTCGGCAGGATCGACTCCTCGATCCGCTCGAAAGCCTCGTCCAGCTGCCGTCTCGAGTCCTCGTCTGGCATGGCGGCCAAGCTATGCCCCCCGATTTAACCTTTCGTAAACGCGAAGCCCTGTTTTCCCGCCGCTTTGGATGGCACAAGCGCGGCAATGACCGGATTCCCCGCCGCCATCCTCTCGATCCTCGTCCTCGCCACGTTCGCGCTGGCCGCAGGCGGCGCCTACCTCCTGATCAAGCGCAGGGAGCGAAAACAGGGCCTCCTGATGCTGATCGCCGCCGCCGTCATGTTCGGCAACGTCCTGATCTGGACCGTCTAACCGTCGCCCCAGCGCAGGCTGGGCCCTGGGGGGTGAAACGCACCGGCGCTCGTCACTCGCCGGGATCCCAGCCTTCGCTGGGATGACGTGCAGCCTCACCGTATCGGGCAGCTCGGATCCAGCCTGAAGTCGAGATACTGGTCCACCGCCTTCATCAGTTGCGGCATCTCGTTGACGAAGAAATGGTTCGCCTGCGGGATGGTCGAATGATGGATGGTGATGTGCTTCTGGGTCCTGAGCTTGTCGACCAGTTTCTGGACCGCGTTCGGGGTCACCACCTCGTCGCCTTCGCCCTGGATGATGATTCCGGATGCCGGGCAGGGGGCGAGGAAGGTGAAATCGTACATGTTGGCGGGCGGCGCGATCGAGATGAAGCCGCGCACCTCGGGCCGGCGCATAAGCAATTGCATCCCGATCCAGGCGCCGAAGCTGAAGCCGGCGATCCAGGTCGTCTCGGCCTCGGGATGGACCTGCTGCACCCAGTCGAGCGCCGAGGCCGCGTCGGAAAGCTCGCCGATCCCGTTGTCGAACACCCCCTGGCTCTTGCCGACTCCGCGGAAATTGAAGCGCAGGGTCGCGAAGCCGCGCCTCACGAAGGTCTTGTAGAGCGCCTGGACGATGCCGTTGTTCATCGTCCCGCCCCCCTGGGGATGGGGATGAAGGATCAGCGCGACGGGCGCGCGAGGCCGCGGGCCGGGGCTGAATCGGCCTTCGAGACGGCCTTCGGGACCGGGGAAAATGACTTCGGGCATTGCACCTGCGTATAGCTAGGGAGAAAGAGCGGGGCTGCCCCCGCGCGCATGCCGCTCTATATAGGCGAGCGCGCGCGCCGTGCAATTTGAAAGGGAAGTCGTGCCGACACGCATCTATCTCGACCACGCCTCGACCACTCCGATCCTGCCCGAGGCCGCGGCGGCGATGGCGGAGGCCTGCAGGGGCTGGGCGAACCCCTCCTCTCCGCACGCCGAGGGGAGGGCGGTGAGGGCGCAGCTCGAAGACGCAAGGCGCCGGATCGCCGCGGCATTGGGCTCCGACCTGACCCTCGTCTTCACCTCCGGCGCCACCGAGGCGATCTCCCTGGTCTTCGAGCGCGCCCGGGCGAAGGACCGGATCGTGTCGGCGGTCGAGCATCCCGCGGTCCTCAGAAGCGCTCCGGCGGCGCGGCAGGTCGCGGTCCATTCGAACGGCATTCTCGATCTCGACGATCTCGACCGGGCGCTGGCCGGAGCGGAGGCTCCGCTGGTGGCGGTGCAGTCGGTCAACAACGAGACCGGGGTCATCCATCCGATCGCCGAGGTCCATGCCCGGGTGAAGGCGGCGGGCGGGCTCCTCCTCACCGACTGCGCCCAGAGCGCGGGCAAGCTGCCGCTGCCGGAAGCCGACTTCGTCGTCGTCGCGGCGCACAAGTTCGGCGGCCCTCCCGGCGTCGGCGCGCTTCTGATCCGCGACGTTTCCGCCCTCGAGGCGATCGGCGGCCAGGAAGGCGGCTTCCGGCCCGGCACGGCCGCGGTGCCCTCGATCATGGGTTTCGCCGCCGCCTGCGAGGCGGACCACGGCTGGTATGAGGAAGCCGGGCGCCTGCGCGCCCGGCTCGACGAGGGCATCCTCGCGGCCGGGGGCGAGATCGTCGCGGCGGAGGCTCCGCGGATCGCGACCATCGCCTGCTACCGGATGCCCGGAGTCCCCGGCGCCGCCCAGATGATGCAGCTCGACCTCGCCGGCATCGCCGTCACCGCGGGAAGCGCCTGTGCCTCGGGGAGCCTCAAGACCAGCCATGTCCTGACCGCCATGGGCTGGCCCGAGGAGCGGGCCCGCGAGGTCATCCGGGTCAGCTTCGGCCCGCGGACGAGCGAAAGCGACGTCGACGCTCTGCTCGACCAGTGGGCGGCGATGTACGGGAAACGCCGCGCCGCGTGACCGGTCCCATCTACCTCGACTACCAGGCGACGACTCCGCTCGCACCGGAGGCGGCGGCGGCGATGCGTCCCTGGCTCGAAACCGGCTTCGGCAATCCGCACAGCAGCCACCGCATGGGCAGGGAAGCCGCCGCCGCGGTGGAAGCGGCTCGCGGGAGGGTGGTCGACGCGCTCGGGGACGGCGGGCAGGGGGGCAAGCTCCACTTCACCTCCGGAGCCACCGAATCGATCAACTGGGCGTTGAAGGGCGTCGCGGCCCGCCTTCCGAACGGCCGCCGCCGGATCGTCGCTCTCGCCACCGAACATGCGACGGTCCTCGACACGGTCGAATATCTCGCCGGCCTGGGGTTCGAAGTCGAGATCCTGCCCGTCGCGCCCGACGGCCTCGTCGACCTCGCCTCCGTCGAGGCCGCCCTCGCCGAGCCCACCGGCCTCGTCGCCGCCATGCTGGTCAACAACGAGATCGGAGTCATTCAGCCGGTCGAGCGCATCGGAAAACTCGCCCGCGCCGCCGGAGCCCTGTTCCTCTGCGATGCCGTCCAGGGTTTCGGCCGGGTGCCTGTCCCTCTCCACGCCTGCGACCTCGTCGCCCTCTCGGCCCACAAGGTTCACGGCCCCAAGGGGATCGGAGCCCTCTGGGTGAGGGAGGGGGTGAAGCTCGACCCGCTGCTCCACGGCGGCGGCCAGGAAGGCGGGCTGCGCTCCGGCACGCTTTCTCCGGCCTTGTGCGTCGGCTTCGGCGAAGCGGCCCGGCTGCTCGTCGAGCGGATGGACCGGGACCGCGGGCATGTTGGCCGGTTGTGGGACCTGTCGATCGGCCTGATGCCGGGCTGGACCCTCAACGGCTCCGCCGAGCGGCGCTACCGCGGCAACCTCAACCTCCGCCGCGAGGGCGTCGATTCGGCCCGCCTGATCTCGGAGCTTCGCGCAATCGCCTTTTCCGCCGGCTCCGCCTGCGCCAGCGGGTCCGGCCGCCCCAGCCACGTCCTCGCCGCGCTCGGCCTCGCCGACCGGGAGGCGCGGTCCAGCCTTCGCCTCGGCTTCGGCCGCTACACGACGGAAGAGCAACTGGCCGAAGCGCTGACTCTGATCGACCAGGCCGCTTCGCGCCAGCCGGGCCTCGTCGGATGACCCTGGTCCGCTTCGTCTCCGCCGACGGCAACCATGTCCAGGAAGTGCGCGGAGCGCCCGGGGAGCGGCTGCTCGATCTCGCCCAGGCGCACGGCCAGCCGCTCGAAGGGACGTGCGAGGGCCAGATGGCCTGCTCGACCTGCCACGTTATCGTCGCCGCCGAGGATTTCGCCAGGCTTCCCCGCGCCGGCGAGGAGGAGGAGGATCTGCTCGATCTCGCCTCCCACGTCACCCGAACCTCGCGCCTCGCCTGTCAGATCCACTTGAGCGAGGCCTTAGAAAATCTGACG
>JASLBD010000325.1 GCA_030146745.1 Allosphingosinicella sp.
GGGCCGACCGCCCCCCCAGACGGCGCACATGTGCGCCGCGCCGCCGGCGGGGAGCTTGCGGGTGGCGGCGCCCCGGCTCGGGGGGGCCGGGCCTTGGCGCGATCCGCCCGCCACCACGGGGGGGGCCGGCGCCGCAGCCGAGTCGGCCGGCAAGGTCGGGCAGGACGCGATCCGGACGGGCGATTCGCTTCGAAAGATGGCGATCGACATGGCCCGGAGGACGCTCGAAGCCTGGGACTCGGCCGATCCCAAGCCGGCCTCAGCGCCTCACGCCGACAAGGGCGGCAACGGCTGATCGAGGTTAAACTTACCCCCGTTATCCTCATTATCCACAGGTGGATTCGCCTTTCCCGAATCGGGCAAAGCTGACAGCTTCTCGGATGTGGCCGGACCGACGGCGGACCGGAGACGGTTCGTCAAACCGAAGGCCGCAGCCCCAGGCCGAAGGCGCCCTCGCTCCCCCAAGGACGCTGGCGCACGAAGCGGAAGGCACGGGAAGCGGACGAAGCCGCGCCGCATAAGCGCAAGCGGATGCGAGGCGGATTACGAAGCCTCCCGGGCGACGCCGAAAGGCTCCCCGGAGCTGGAAGGCCCGCCGAAGCGGCGAAGGCCGCGGGAATCGCCCCGCGGCTCGAGCCGACGGGGAAACGGGGAAGGGCTCAGGCCCCAGCCGCCACCCGAAGGGGTTCGACGAGAAGGCTTCGGCCTTGGAATCGGGCTCCTGGAGAACGGCAAGGCCTTCGGGCGGCGTCGCGATCCAACGGGATTTCCAAAGGCTTCGGCCTCGGGAGATTCCTCGAAAAGCGGGAAGGCTTCGGCCCCAGCGTTTTTCGAAACGGGCGACCGGAGAGGCTTCGGCCTCGATGCGAGCCTGAGGAGACGGCGCGGCTTTAAGCCGGGCCGGATCCGCCAAGGGAAGCGACGGCGGGGTGCAAGTCCTGCCCGAGCGACCCGATGGGGATCGACGAGGGGCTTCAGGGCCTCTCGGCGAGACCCACCGGATGCCGAACGGGGCTTCGCGGCCTCGCTCCGGAATCCGGGGGAGAGCGAAGCGGGCGCTTGCGCCCGCCTCGCCATCCAAAGCCGCCCAGCGAGAGATGGCCTCGCCACCCAGCGACGGCAGTCAAAGCTGGGACAAGTGGGGGCCGGAGGCAACACCGGCCCCCATTATGATTCGGGCTTCACCCCCCCTCCCTTTCGGGGAGGAGATCGCTGCCTTGTTCCGCTTTGCCTTTGTGTCATGATGCCGAGCGGGGAGGGCGAGGCGATGTTCTTGAAGGGCGGGAAGGCGGGCTCCGGGCCGGGGCAGAGCGGCAGCATTTTCTCCTATATCGGAAGCGAGGTCACGGTCACCGGCGACATCGCGACTGCAAGCGAGCTCCACCTCGACGGCAAGGTGTTGGGCGACGTCGCCTGCGGCGCCCTTACCCAGGGCGAGACCGGCGAGGTGCGGGGCAATATCAAGGCGGCCGAGGCGCGGCTGGCGGGCTTGGTCGACGGCGCCGTCGAGGCCGGGATCCTGACCCTCGAGGCGAGCGCCCGGGTGACGGGCGACGTCCTCTACGAAAGCCTCACCGTGGCCGCCGGCGCCGAGGTCGAGGGCCGTTTCAAGCGGCGCCGCGGCGACGAGGAGGGCTCCACGGCCGCCAAGGCGGAAAAGGCGCCGCCGGCGCCCACGCCTTTGTTCGGCGGCGGGGAAGCGGCCGTCGCGGCCGGGTAGGAACCCGCTCCATTCGGGCTCGTTGGCAGCTGCGAACGAGAGGAGCGACGACATGGCGGACCAGAACAGGGACGGCGGCACCGCCGGCACCGGCGATCGCGAGGCGGCGGCGGCGAGCGACCCGGGGCTGCAGGGCGGCGGCGGCGGCGGCCTGGGCGGGCCCGACGCGGGCTCTCCGGGCGGCATGGGCGGCGCCGGAGTCGAAGGCGCGACCGGCGGCAAGGGCCCTCCCGGCGGAGTCAGCCCGGTCCAGGGCGAGCAGGGCCAGGATTCGGGCGAATAGCTGCCAGCGCCGTGCCTGCGACGAAGGCCGGTTGTTTGGTTCGCACAAAGGCACAAAGGCACAAAGGGGCACGAAGGCACGAAGGGTCTGCGGCGGCGAAGCCGTCTGGACTTTTCTGCCGGCTTGGAATGAAGGCGCTGCGCGCCGGTTCGCGTTGGCCCCTTCGTGATCTTTGTGCCCTTTGTGCGAACGCTTCTTCCTGCTTCGGCCCGACATGGTGGACGGGGCGTAAACCTTCGGCGGCAAGAAGCCGCTAAGGGGGATCGTTCATGCTTCGCGCATGGCTCGGGTTCGATCGGCTTGGGGGGAAAGGGCGCGGCTCGCGGCGGCGGCGGCGCTCGTCCTTGCCTCGCCCCTGCTGATCGGCGGCACCGGGCGTTTGACCAGCCTCGACGAACGACTGCTGGCGGCCCACAATCGCGAGCGCAGCGGCGCCGGAATCCCGGCGCTCGCCTGGGACCCGGTCCTCGCGCAGCAGGCCGCGGCCTGGGGCGAGACGCTCGCGGCGAGCGGCGAGTTCGAGCACGACCCCGACCAGGACGAGGAGGATCCGCAGGGCGAGAATCTGTGGGCGGGCACTCGCGGGGCTTACGCTCCCGAGGAGATGGTCGGCGGCTGGATCGAGGAGAAGAAGCATTTCCGCCCCGGCCGATTCCCCGACAACAGCGCGACCGGCGATTTCGCCGACGTCGGCCATTACACCCAGTTGATGTGGCGCGAGAGCGACCGGGTCGGCTGCGCTCTGGCCGAGGGGGCGAAGGAGGAGGTGCTGGTCTGCCGCTACCGCACCGCCGGCAACGTCGTCGGCGAGCGGCCCTTCTGAGGGAATCCGGCTCGGACGCAAATCCGCAAGGCCCTGAAACCAAACGATAAAAAAGCAAGTCCGGTTCGACGGGCTGGGGGCGAACGGACGCGGCCGTGCGATCCTGGCGGAGGGCGCGGCGGCGCCCATTTTCCGGTCAGCGGTTCGGGCCGGCGACCAGGAAGGCGGCCGTCGAAAATCGAAACCGAATTCGGCGCCCTTCTTTTTCCGGGAGACGGCAGGAAGGAAAAAAGCAAAGGAGGAGCCCGCTTCGCAACCCGCTTCGCAAGGCGCCGCGCCGGCCGGCGGGCCGAGGGCACGGCTTGCATGGCGGCAACGCCTTGAAGGACCCATGAGAGCGATCGCAGATCCCGCAAACGCGCTGGCCCGAGGTCTCGGCTCGATCCGGAGCCAGTTCCAAATCCCCGAATCCTTCCCGCCGGCGGTCCTTGCGGCCGCGGAGACGAAGTCGCGGCGTGCCCCGGCCGAGCATGTCGACCGCACCGACCGGCCCTTCGTGACCCTGGACCCGGCCTCCTCCACCGATCTGGACCAGGCCTTCGCCATCGAGAGCGACGCGACGGACCTGCTGCTGCACTATGCGATCGCCGACGTCGCCTGGTTCGTCGACGACGGCGACTCGATCGACGAAGAGTCCTGGCGGCGCGGCACCACGCAATATCTGCCGGACGGGAAGGCCGGGCTCTATCCGCCGGTCCTGAGCGAAGGGGCCGCCAGCCTCCTCCCCGACGGGCCGCGGCCGGCCGTCATCTTCACCGTGAGGGTCGCCGAAGACGGCTCGGTGCGCCTCGACGGGGCGGAGCGGGCGATCGTCAAGAGCCGGGCCAAGCTGGCCTACGACAGCGCGGCAAGCTCCGATCTGCCGCCCGGCTTCGCCGAGCTCGCGCGGCGCATCCGGAGCGCGGAGGCGCGGCGCGGCGCGGCGCGGGTCAATCCGCCGGCCCAGGAGCTGGCCGCGATCGGCGACGGCCGCTTCGAGCTCCTGTTCCGGCCGTCGCTGGAAACGGAGGTTTGCAACGCCTCGCTGTCCCTGGCGACGAACCTCGCGATCGCGGACGTTCTCCAGGCCCACCGGACCGGCCTCTTCCGGATCATGGCCGAGCCCGACGACCGGGCCGTCGTCCGATTGCGGCACACGGCGGGGGGCCTCGGCCTGCAATGGCCGGCCGAGGTCCCTCTCGCCGAGATCGAGCGGAGCCTGGATCCCGCCGATCCCAGGCAGGCGGCCTTCATGCTCGCCGTCCAGCGCGCCGGCCAGGGCGCCTCCTACGTGCCGTTCCGGGAGGGCGAGGTTCCCTGGCATGCCGCCGTCGCCGCCACTTACGCCCACGCGACCGCGCCGCTGCGCCGCCTGGCGGACCGCTACGTCGTCCGGGCCGTTCTCGCGGTCGTCAACGGAAGGCCGGTGCCGGCGGCCGTCGCGGACGCCTTCGGCACGCTTCCCGCGGTGATGGCCCGGGCCGACGCCCTCGGCTCCCGGATCGAGCGCGCGGCGATCGATCTCGCCGAGGCGGTCATCCTCAGCGGGCGGGAGGGGGAGAGCTTCCGGGCCGTGGCCACGGAAGCCGACCGGCGGGGAGTCCGAATCCAGCTGTGCGATCTTCCCGTGGCCGCGAGGGTGGCCGCCGACGGGGTGCGGGCGGGGGAGCGCATCGAGGTCACGCTCGTCGCGGCCAATCCCGATCTGCGGACGGTCGCCTTCGCCGCATCGCCGAAGCCCGAGGCGGGATCCGTCGCGGCCGATTGAGCCGGGCCCGGAGCGGCGGGCGGAGGAAGGCGCCGGTGCGGCGGGCGGCGAAAGTGCAGGCGGCGGCAGTCACCGGCCGCTCCGCCTGTTCCGCCGGGCCCGGCTTTGCCCGGCGCGCCTCAGCGGGCGAGCAGCTTCTCGGCGGCGCCGGCGACCCGGTCGGGCTCGACATGGGCGACGGCGGCGACGAGCTTGTCGGCCTTCTCGAGCTTCCCCGGTGTCTCGGCGGCAGTGCTGTTGGCTTCCACGATCCGCTCGATCAGGGCGGGATCGGGCCGGGGAACGGCCTCGGGCTCGTCCGCGCAGGCGGCGAGGGCGAGGAGCGGGGCGCAGGCAAGGGCGAGCTTTTTCATCATCTTGCCGCCCAAACGCGCCAAGGGCGCGGAAGGATGCCGGCGGGTTCTCGCCGGAAGCCGGGCGCTTCGTCGCGTTCGTCGCGGCGGCAGCACGAAGGCTCTGGTTGCAGACGCCGGGCCGTGGCATCCTTCGGCTGGACGGATCGGGAGGCTGGCCATGCGGTCGCGGCGGATGGTCGGAAAGGCGGGGGCGGCTCTGCTGTGCGCGCTCGGCGCTTCGGGATGCACGCCGTCGCTCCGATACAGCACGGACACTCCGCCGCTGATCCTGACTTCGGCGAAATCGGCGGGAGTGGAGGACGAACGGGCGCGGTTCCGGGAAATCTACTGCGCCGTGCGCGAGGTGCGCGGCAAGCCGGGCGACGCCCCGTGCGGGCAGAGCCTTCACCGCCTGCACGGCGAAGGCCCGCCGACCGGGCGGCCGGTCCATCTGGGGCGGGCCCGGGTCAAGCTGCGAATCCGGATCGTTCCGGGGATCTTCGGAAAATGCGCCGCGCACATGGCGACCCCGTTCAAGGACTCGATCGAGGCCCTGCGCGGCCAGGGTTATGACGACGTGGCGGCGATCGACGTGGACGGGCGCTCGAGCAGCGCCCGCAACGCGGCGCAGATCGCGAGCCACATCGCGGCCATGGACCTGAAGCCAAACGAACGGCTGGTGCTGATCGGACATTCGAAGGGGATGAGCGACATCCTCGAGCTCATCGGCGATCACGAAAGCGTGGTGCCCGAAGGTTCGACGATCGTCTCGCTGACCGGAGTCGTCGCCGGGACTCCGATCGCCGACCGCGGCCTTGCGGCCTATCGGGCGATCGCCTGGATCCCCTTCCCGGGCTGCCCGGTCGACGACAGGCAGGGGGTGATGAGCCTGACGCGCCAGCATCGGCTCGCCTATCTCGCCGCGCACGAGCTTCCCGACAAATTCCGTTATTATTCGCTCCCGGCCTTCACCCGGGCGGCGAACATCTCCTCCTTCCTGAAGCCGACCTACGCCGCGCTGGCGAGGATCGATGCGCGCAACGACGGCAACGTCATCTTCCACGACAGCGTCATCCCCGGCAGCACCCTGCTGGGCCACCTCAACGCCGACCATTGGGCGGTGGCGATGCCGTTCGAGATCTTCGCGCCCAGGCGCGCCCGGATCTTCGCCAGCCGGAACACATTCCCGCGCCCCGTCCTGCTCGAGGCGATCGCACGGATGGTCGAGGAGGATTATCTCGGGAAGGTGAAGGTCGAGGGATAATGTTCGTGCTCGACCCATGAGCTCATCCGACCGATGCACCGGGCCTTGAGCAGGCGCATCTCCGGCGTGTCGAGCTTCACGAAGTCGGTGAGCTTGTCGAACACCTCCCGCTTCCGGTCGGCATCGAATTCGCGGTAGTTCTTCGGGACCGCGAGCTCGATGCCGAAAGACTTCCAGGTCGCTTCGTCGATGCGCGCATAGACCGGCTCGCATTCCTCCTCGGACAGTTGCACCACCCGATATTCGAGTGCGGACCGCCCGCCCGCGGCCGAGGCGACCCTGACCAACGCGGCATGATTGGGATAGTCGGTGGTGGAGCCGACGTTGAGCTCGCCGATCGAATAGCGGCCGACGAAGGCCCTGTATGGGGTCAGGCGAGGCGCCGTCGGTTCGTGGGTGTGGCCCGACAGAACGAAACCGTCCAGCTGGCGCAAGGAGGGCTGCGCTCCGTCCTGCGCCTTCGCCACGAACAGGTCGAGGAAGCGCTGCGAATAGCCCGGCATTCCGATCAGCTTGCCGATCCAGGGCACCTTGCGAAGGGTGAGCGAGCCTACCGGATAGTGCATAAGCGCGAAGCGCAGGGGAATGTCCTTTCGGACCCTGTCCAGGTGACGGCGGAAGAATTCGTTCTGGGATAAAGGCCCTCTGAACGACGTCGCGCCGCGAACCGATTCCATCTGCTTGCCGAGCGGCTTGAACGGCATCACGTCGACATAGTCCGTCGTGTCGACGAGGAGGAACTGGGCGAGCGGAGCCCGGCTGTCCGGATAATCCAGCACGGCGGCATAATGGCAGCCCGGGCGGCGATGCTCGTTCTTGACCGGAGGAGTCGCCCCTCCGAGGCAACGATCGCGCATGGCGGGGCCGAAGGTGGAGACATAGTCGGCCGAGAAGCCCGTCGCGAAGGCGGCGTTGCCGCTGTTGAACGCGTCGATCGCTTCGATCACTTCGTAGCGGCTGAGCGGCGGGTTCGAATCGGGCTTCGCAGGCTCGTCGTCGCACAACGGGCGGCGCACCTTCTTCACCTGCGAACTCGAGCCGGCGCCGAGAAAGTCGTGGTTGCCGAGCACGAAGTAGACCGGAATCTTGCTCTTCTGCCGGAAATCCTGGAGCAGGCGAAGCACGCCGCGATCATTCTCCGGTACGTCCCTGGCCGGCCGGAAGCCGTTCAGGAATTCGTCGTGACAGCCGTTGTTGGCGCCGTCGCCGAGGAAGAAGATGACTTTCGCGCCGTCCCGGGCGAGCCGTCCGAGATGGGCCTCGAGCAAATAGCGGGCGCTCCAGTCGAGCGCCGGCGGGCGAATCGTGACGTCTTCCAGATAGGTGTCGGACCGGGCGTCCCTCCAGAGGGTGACCGGAGCGTTCTGGAGCCGAGTCTGAAGCTGCGAATCGGCGACGATTCCAATCAGGGGCAGGGCGCCGGGCGCGGGATCGGCGGTCATCTTCCGAACCGGCCCCGAAATCGAAATCCGGCCGTCCGGCTCGACCGGCTCCGGCGGCGCGGCGGCGAGCAGGGCCGCCGGCAGAAGCATTTTTATCCACATTCGCGAGCCCCTTTTTCTGCCAGCCTATTCACTTTGCGTGCCTTGGCAAGAAGCCGTCGTCCGTGACGAAGGTCACGCCGGCTGAAGGGGCTCAGCCGCTTCGCGAGGCTCCTCGGTGCCTCGGTGATTCGCGCGTGTAGGATTCGGGGTGGGCGAATCAGGTCGGAAACCGCCTTCCGAAAATAAAGTTTTTTTGCAAATGGCCCCGAAAAATAGGATTTCTGTAGGAAAGTAGCCGGCGCGAAATTTCGCAGATTTGTTAAAGCTGGAGCCCCAGAAAAATAGGATTTGACCGGAGCGGTACAAATGGCTTGACAGCGTCACGCTGCAGGGGTACTATTTAGTCACGCTGCAGAATTGTAGCTACGGAAGATCGAACAGCCGGCGCGGGCCATCCGCGGCGGCTTTTTCTTTGCGCGCCGCGCGGGGCGCCGGCGAGGCCGGGCCCGGTTTGCGTGAGCGGGCGCGCAGCGGCCGTCATGTTTTTCGCCAGTCTAATTCCTCCCCCGGCTTTCCGGGGGAGGGGGACCAAGCGGAGCTTGGTGGAGGGGTTCTTCGGACTCAGAGAAGGCCCCTCCACCACCCTTCGGGCGGTCCCCCTCCCCTGCGAATGCAGGGGAGGATTTTTTTCGTGCGGCATGGCGGCCGTTTCATTCTTGGGAGGGTGAGATGAGCGGGAGGAAGGATGCGATGCGTGACAGGTTCGGGCGGTTTGCGTCGGCGCCGGACGCGGGAATGGAGCTGAAGCGGGGGCGGGGGGAAAAGGTCGGGGGCCGGCCGCAGATCCGGGCGAAGCACAAGAAGGCGTTGAAGGCGGCCGAGATCGAGCTTTTCCTCGCGACCCTCGCCGAGACCTGCAACGTCGCGCTTTCGGCGCGCGAGACCGGGCGCTCGGCGCGGGTCTATTACGATCTGAG
>JASLBD010000387.1 GCA_030146745.1 Allosphingosinicella sp.
CGAGATGTTTCGGATGAGGCAGAGCTCGCGGCCGCTCGGACCGATCAGGGCCCCCACGCGCAAGATGGTGAGATGCCGCGCCGCGCGCCGTCGCTCCGGCGGCTGCGGCGCCCGGCGCGAGAAGGAGAAGGTCGTCTCCTCGTGGCATTCGTTCGACAGCATCGTCCCTCCCGGCCATCGTTCATGCGGCGGGCTTGCCCCACTGCCCGCCGAAGAAAAGGCATAGCGGTCCAGACGTTTAAGAACCTCTTACGGGAAAGGGAGATTAGCGCCGTTATGGACGTAACCCCTTGCCGTTCTTCGGATGGAAGCCTCCACGAACCTGTCCAGGAGCGGGACAGCATGATTTTCCCGATTTGGCGCGGCTGGTCCGCGGGACCGGAAAATGTAGTCTGTCCGGCTTCAGCCGCCGGACCGGGAGGACGAACGTTCACGGCTTGCTTACCATTCGCGCTTATGCCCGGCCTCGATGAACGCCGAGCTCAAGATCGCTTCCGAAACGCGGCACGATCCGCGGCCCCGTTCGGCGGTCAGCACCGGAGTGGGGGTCGTCGGCCTCGTCGGGCTGTTCGCCTGGGTTGCGGTCGCCCGCACCTTCGGCCTGTCGGGCCAGAGCGGAGCGCTGCTCGCCCTCCTCGCCTGCGGCGTGCCGATGGTCCTCTGGTCCCTGCTGGTCGACAAGGTCCATCGCCGGCCCAGCACGGGGATCGATTGGGACGGGCCGCCGCGGCCGCTCTCCAAGGCGCTCGACTTCAGCCTGGTCAAGATCGCCGGCCTTTGGGCGACCTGGGCGGGGATCGGCTTCCTCTACTGCGTCGGCCGCTGGTATTGGGACGGCATCTACCTGTTCTCGATGGAGGTGCTCGGCTATGCGGCGGCGCCGCTCCTCGTCCTGTCCATCCCTTACGTGATCTGGCTCGACCGCCGGCTCGTCGAGCCTCGCGACGGCGCCTGGCATTTCGGCCAGCTTCTGATCGGCAAGTCGAGCCTGGTCGAGCGCGAGATGGTGTACGAGCACCTGCGCCAATGGGCGGTCAAAGGCTTCTTCATGGCCTTCATGATCGCCATCGTCCCGGGCAACTGGATCGGCACCGTTTTGCCGGCAGGAGACGAGATCACCCAAAATCTGGTCAGCCTGACGCGCTGGCTGATCACCGCCATGTTCATGATCGACACCGTCTTCGCGACGGTCGGCTACGCTTTGACGATGAAGCCGCTCGACGCCCATATCCGCTCGGCCAACCCCTTTGCGGCGGGCTGGACGGCGGCCCTCATCTGCTATCCGCCCTTCGTCCTGATGGGACCCGGCGGGCCGCTCGACTACCATCCCGGGACGATGGGCGAGAGCGGCTGGAACTATTGGCTCGACGGCTATCCCCTGCTGATGACGCTCGTCGCCTTCCTGCTCGTCGCCCTGACCGCCGTCTATGCCTGGGCGACGGTGGCCTTCGGCATACGCTTCTCCAACCTCACCCACCGCGGAATCCTCACCCACGGGCCCTATGCCTGGACCAAGCACCCCGCCTACGTATCGAAGAACCTGTTCTGGTGGCTCGCGACTTTGCCCTTCTTCGCGACCTCCGGCAACATGACCGACATGATCCGCAACAGCTTCGTCATGGCTCTGGTCGCCGGGGTCTATTACTGGCGGGCGCGGACCGAGGAGCGCCATCTGTCGGCCGATCCCGCCTATCGCGAATATGCCGAGTGGATGGAAAGGAACGCGCCCCTGCCGCGGCTCCGGCGGCTGATCGCCGGCCGGCCGGGCCCCGCCGCCGTCCCCGCCGAGTAGAAGCGAGCCGCCGCCCTTGACCCGCGGGAGGCCGGGTCCTATTTCGCGGCCCGCGCTGCCCGATCGTCTAATGGTAAGACTACGGACTCTGACTCCGTCAATCGAGGTTCGAATCCTCGTCGGGCATCCAGCTTCTTCTTCCTTCGCCGGGTCCGGGGTCGCCGGCGCGCAGGCTGGACTGCTTGGCCGCCGCGCCCCTCGCGACGACGAGGTCGAGGCCGGTCTCGCGGCTCCATCGCGACAGGAGGAGAAGCCGCTCGGCGAGCGAGATTATGGGGGCCGGAACGCCCGTGGTCCTACGCTCCGGCCCCCGCCCCCGCCACGCAGAGGAAGCCGTTCTGCTCATCGGCGGGGACAAGGGGAATCTAATGGGAGCCCCCGGACCAGATCCTGAGACCGGCGAGGAGCGTGAAAACGAACAACGCCCAGGCCGCGCCCACGAGCAGGATCTCAACTCGAGTGGGTTCGGTGCTTGTCGTTTCGTTAGTGGATTTGGGCTCTTCAGCCTTGTCTTGCATACGGCTTCCCCTGCGTCACCGCTGCGCCCGACAAGCCGGGCGGTTGATCGCGCGTGAACACAGGGAACCGCGCCCTGCGTGTTCCCCGAAGGTCTTGTATTCCGCAGGCCACCCGACCGAAGCCGGTGCCTGTGTTCACCGCGAGTGCGGGCGCTCATCACGATCAAGATTAGAGCGCGAAACGGAACTACGCCGATGCTTGCCGCTCGGCAAGGCCGCTGACTCGACTCACTGCTGCGCCCCGCAAATCAGCGTAGGCGGCAGAGGAGATAGCAAACTGGCAGCGTCTTACTGGTCGTCGTTTTGGTTGCACGACAGTGACGGCGCGAATCGCACCTAAAGGCGGCGGCTAAGCCTTTTGAACGATGAGGTCAGAGCTTCCTGTGGAAATCACAGCAACTGCCGATTCCAGACAACATCGCTCATTCGGTCCATTTCGGAGAAAGATTCCTCCAAATCGCTGCACATGCGGAACATCTTATCCACAAGTGCCTAGATCAGGTGGCTGCCGGAACGGACGAAACCGAAGGTGGATACGTCATTGCCAATTGCAGAGGTCAGCATGTCTTCAGCTTCGCCCCTCCTATGCAAAAACTTGATGAGGCGGAGGCGCCCGAACGATCGGGAGCAAGGCGAGCGATTTGGCCGGCAAGCATATTCAACACTCGTCCCTCTCCGGCGGGCCGCGAATCGGCGCCGCAGGGGAGATTAGAACACAAAGAGAACAAAAAGGGAATACGAATTCTGGATTTGCCGTTCGGCGGTCGGCGCCCAAGCGGTCTGAAGCCCCTCCCCTCCAGGGGAGGGGCTAACACCAAGCGACTTACGCAAAGGTCCCGCCTTCGCCGGAATGACGGGAGGCGAGCGCGGAGCCGGCCGGGGCGGCTACGCCAGGCTCTCTCGCTCGCCGGCGAGGGTGCAGACCATCATCGCCGCGGCGAGGCCGAACAAGGCGAGGCCGCCGAGGCTGGTGGCGAGCGGGGCGAGCAGGGCTGCCGCCTGCTCCCCGATCCGGCCGAGCTGCGAGGCGGCGAGGAGCAGGGCGCCACCGCCGCCGATCTCCATCACCAGCTGCTCGCGGCGGCTCCGCGCGGCTTCGCGGGCGAGCTCGACGGCGCTCCGCGCAAGCCGGATCCGGGCGACGAAAGCCTCGTCCGGGGCGCGCTCGGGCAAAGCGAGGCGGCGGGCGAGTCGGGCGAGCTGCTCAGGCGTCGGCGTCATCATCGTCTCCAAGCAGCTCGAGCAGCCTGGCGCTGCCCCTGGCGACCCTGGTCTTCAAGGTTCCGAGCGGCATGTCGAGTATCTGCGCCGCCTCGCCGTGCGAATGGCCCAGGACCAGGCAGAGCACGACGGCGGCGCGATCCTCCGGCTTGAGCCGGTCGAGCGCGTCCTCGACGATGAGGTCGCGCTCGGCATCGCTGCGATCGGATCGCTCGGGCGCCTCTCCGGTCCCCTTGTGCTCGGGCAGCCGGCGGCTCCGGCCGCGCGCGTCCATGAGGAAGGTGCGCCAGGCGATCCGCATCAGCCAGCCCTTGTAGCGGCCCTCGCCGGCGAAGGCGGGCGCCCGGGTCCAGGCGGTGAGGAAGGTCTCCTGCGCGAGGTCGTCGGCCCGGCCCGCTCCGGCGAGGCGGGTGAGGAAGCCCCTCACGACCCGCTCGTGGCGGCGAACGAGGATCTCGAACGCCGCGCCCTCGCCGCGCGCGGCGGCGGCGGCGAGCGCCTCGTCCGCCTGAAGAGCGAGATCAGCCACCCGGCCTTTTCAGGAGCGAGCGCCAGTAGATGACGATCCCGATCAGAGCCGGGAACAGGGCCGCCGAGGCGGCGCTGCGGATGTTCTGCTCGCCGCCCTGGATAAGGCCCGAGCCCATGATCGCGACCGCGATCGCGACGAGGACGATTCCGGTCGTCTGGCTTCGCCGCCGCGGCCGGTCGCGCATCTGCTCGAACAATTCGGCGGCGATCGGGGAATCGGCCCTGATCGCTTCCTGAAGGGTCTTCTGGTCCTGGTTGTCGTGCCTCAGCCGCATGAAATGGAAGGCGGCGATGAACAGGCCCGCCGCCATGAATGCCAGTAGAAGTTGCTGATCCACTTGCCGTCTCTCCCCGCGTC
>JASLBD010000416.1 GCA_030146745.1 Allosphingosinicella sp.
ACGGCGACCTCGGTGGTTCCGCCGCCGATGTCGACGACCATCGATCCGATCGGCTCGGTCACCGGCATGTCGGCGCCGATCGCGGCCGCCATCGGCTCCTCGATCAGCCACACCTGCGAGGCGCCGGCGTTGGAGGCGGCGTCGCGTATGGCGCGCCGCTCGACCGAGGTCGAACCGGAGGGCACGCAGATCACGATCTCGGGCCAGCGCGGGAAGCGGCGCTTGCCGTGGACCTTCTGGATGAAATGCTTGATCATCTGCTCGGCGACGTCGATGTCGGCGATGACCCCGTCCCGAAGCGGGCGGATCGCCTCGATCTGGTCGGGGGTCTTGCCCATCATCATCTTGGCGTCGTCGCCGACCGCCTTCACGCGCTTCACCCCGTTGATAGTCTCGATCGCGACCACCGACGGCTCGTTCAGGACGACGCCGCGGCCGCGCACGTAGACGACGGTGTTCGCCGTGCCGAGGTCGATCGCCATGTCGTGGGAAGGGAACTTGAAGAAACGCAAGAGTGACATTGAGCTGGGTCCCGCTTCTTAAAGAACGCCGCCGCGGCATGGTGCCCGGGGCGCTCGCCTTTCTCTATAGGATGGCCCGTCGCCTTGTTCCACAAATGAGTTAACAAGCCTCGCGGGATAGCGCGGCTTGGGCTAGGGACCTGATCGATGTCAATACGCCGCCTGCCCGAGCATCTGGTCAACCGCATCGCGGCGGGTGAAGTGGTGGAAAGACCGGCCAGCGCGTTGAAGGAGCTGGTCGAGAATGCGATCGACGCCGGCGCCGTCCGGATCGCGATCTCGCTGGGCGGCGGAGGCACCTCGAGCATCGCGGTCGCCGACGACGGCTGCGGGATGGGCCCCGCCGACATGGCCCTCGCGCTGGAGCGCCACGCCACCTCGAAGCTTCCCGGCGAGGAGATCGAGGCGGTGACCACGCTCGGCTTCAGGGGCGAGGCGCTTCCCTCCATCGCCAGCGTCGCCCGTCTCGCCGTCGAGAGCCGGGTGCGCGGCGCCGACGGCTGGTCGCGAATCGTCGACAACGGCCGGCTCGAAGGGGAGGGGCCGGCGCCTCTCCCGCCCGGCACCCGGATCCGGGTCGAGCAATTGTTCGCCCGGGTTCCGGCGCGGCGCAAGTTCCTGCGCTCGGAGCGCTCCGAATATGCCGCCTGCCTCGACATCGTGAAAAGGCTCGCCATGGCGCGGCCCGACATCGGCTTCACCCTCGAGCATGACGGCCGCCGGACCCTCTCGGTCCAGCCCGGCGAGGACCGCCCCGCCCGGGTGGCGGCCTTGACCGACCGCGCCCTCCACGAGAACAGCGTCGCCCTCGACTACGACCGCGGCCCGGCGCGGCTCGGCGGGGTCGCCGGCCTTCCGACCTTCAACCGAGGCGTGGCCGACCATCAATATCTGTTCGTCAACGGCCGTCCGGTGAAGGACCGCCTCCTGATCGGCGCGGTCCGAGCCGCCTATCAGGACCTTCTCGCCCGCGATCGCCACCCGGTCGTCGCTTTGTTCATCGATCTTCCCGGCGACGAGGTCGACGTCAACGTCCACCCGGCCAAGACCGAGGTCCGATTCCGCGACCCCGCCGGAATCCGCGGGCTGATCGTCGGGGGGCTGAGGCACGCGCTGGACGGGGCGGGTTTCAGGAGCGTCCAGCGGCCGGCCGTGGACGTGCCGTGGCAAACTTCCCCCTCTCCCCAGCGGGGAGAGGGCTGGGGTGAGGGGGCTCGGCCTCTCCAGTACGGGCTCCACCCTCAGCGCCCATCCTCGTACGTGGGTTCCCCCTCCGCCTATCCCTCTCCCCGCTGGGGAGAGGGGACTGGCGTGCGCGAGGCCCGCTCCGAATTCCTCCCCGCCGCACGCGGCGAATCCGCCTTCGCTCCGCCGCCCGAGGCCCGGAGCTTCCCGCTCGGAGTCGCGCGCGGCCAGGTCGCCGCCACCTATATCGTCGCCGAGGCGGAGGACGGCCTGATCCTCGTCGACCAGCACGCCGCCCACGAAAGGCTGGTGCTGGAGCGGATGCGCCGAGCCATGGCCGACGGCGGAGTCGCCCGCCAGGCCCTGCTCCTGCCCGAGGTGGTCGAGCTCGACGAGCCCGCCTGCGACCGGCTCGAGGCGCGCGCCGCCGAGCTGATCGAGATGGGCCTCGAGCTGGAGCGGTTCGGCGCCCGCGCAATGCTGGTCCGGGCCACCCCCGCAATCCTCGGCGACGGCGACGTCAAGGGCCTGGTCACCGACCTCGCCGACGATCTCGCCGCCTTCGACGACGCTTTGGCTCTGAAGGAAAAGCTCGACCATGTCGCCGCCACCATGGCCTGCCACGGCTCGGTCCGCGCCGGCCGGATCCTCTCGGTCGCCGAGATGAACGCCCTCCTTCGCGAGATGGAGGTCACCCCCCACAGCGGCCAGTGCAACCACGGCCGGCCGACCTGGGTGAAGCTCGCGCACGGCGACATCGAGAAATTGTTCGGGCGCAAATGAGCGCCGGCTTCCGCGATCGGGCGTCCGATCGCAGGCCCCCGGATCGGCGCCCGGATCGGTGCCAGGCACCGAAGGCTCCCGGATCGGTGCCAGGCACCGGAGGCTTTCGGTGGAGGCTTCGGTGCCAGGCACCGAAGTCCAAGTATCTGGAATCGCTCGAAGCGGCTTTACCCGCCCGAAATCAGCCGCGCCTCGATGCGCCTGTGCCAGATCAGCCCCGCCGCCGCCGCCAGGGTGAGCGGTCCCAGGTTCCACCAGAAGAACAGCCTCGGGTCGCCGGCGAGGCAGGCGGCGTAGAGGACGACGATCCGGGCGTTGGCGTTGAGCAGGTTGAGGAGCTTGAGCGCCGGCGCGGCGCTCTCGCCATAGGCCGCGGCGAGGGCGCGGCGGTCGGGCGCTGCGGCGAGCGCGCGGTCGAAGCGGCCGGCGACCCGGTCGAGCGAGCCCGCCAGCCGGTCGTAGAAGCGCATCACGGCATTGGGGGAGGGGGGAGGGGCCCCGCTCCCCGGGTCGCCGCGGACCCGGCGGTGGTAGCGGGCCCGCTCGCTCTCGAACAAATTCGCCTGCACCCCGTGGACGAGGCCGGCGACGGTTCCGGTGATCCAGACCTCCGGGGTGTTCATCGCCGCTCCGAGGGCCAGGTAGAGGATCAGGAAGACGCCATGGTCGCAAAGCCCGTCGAGGAAGCGGCCGAGGGGGCTGGCGGTGCGGGTGGCCCTCGCGACCATCCCGTCGAGCCCGTCGAAGACGAGCCAGGCGACGGTGAGCAGGAAGCCGAGCGTCGCCAAAGCGGGATCGCGCCAGCCCAGATAGGCCAGGGCGGCCCCGGTCCCGACGGCGAGCCCCGCGACCGAGACCGCATTGGCGGAAATCCTCGCCCGAAGCACAAGCGGCAGGAGCATCCGGCCGATGAGATGGACGACCCACACATTGGTCGGGTCCTCGACTCGCAGGTCGCGCGAGCCGTCGGGAGGCGGCAGCCAGGCGGGGCGGGGACGCACGCTCATCGCCGACGCCGTTAAACCCG
>JASLBD010000417.1 GCA_030146745.1 Allosphingosinicella sp.
CGCCGGTGCGGACGATCTTCTCGGGCGTGTATTTGTTGCGGACGAGAAGATCGGTCAAATCGTAGCCGATGTCGCCGGCGCCCTTGGGGGCGACCACGTCGTAGATGTTGCCCCATTCCTGGGCCCACATGTTGCCGAGCAAGTCGGCGCGGATCGGGCCGCTCTCCGGCTGGACGGAATCGCCATATTTGTCGTTGAGCTTGGCGCGGGTGTAGCAATGGAGCTCGTCGTAGAGCGGCTTCACCTCGTTCCACAGCCGATCGGTCATCGCCGCGAATTCGTCCGGCGGCATGTCGTAGCGCGAGCGCCACATCGCGCCCGTGTCGCTGAAGCCGAGCTCCTTCGCGCCCTGGTTGGCGATCTCGGTAAGGCGGATATAGTCGGGACGCATCGGGCGGCCGACATTGGTGTGCCAGCTCGTCCACATCTCCTTGAGGTCCGCCGGATCGCGGACCGTACCCATCTTCTCCTCGAGGTCGTTGCCGGTCATCGGCTTGCCGTCGAGGGTGCCGCGGCCCTTGCCGTAGGTGGAGTTCAGCCGGGTCGAGATGGTGTTCAATTCGGCGGCGGCGCCGGGCGTCGTCGGCGCCGGCAGAACCAGCGCGCTGCGCAATATGTCGAGCTTGCGCTTGGTGTCGTAGTCGAGGCCCGGGACGTTCGCATATTTCGCCGCCTCGTTGGCGAAGCGAACCGACATCTCGGTGCCGATCGTTCCGAAATGGGCGGCGAGCGCGTCGGTATCGTCGGTGATGTAGGTCGAGTTGACCCACTGTGCGCGGCTGTTGAGGACCGCGAACTCCGACAGCTCCTTTTCGGCGCGGGCGACGAAAGTACGGGCCTCTTCGAGAGTGGGCGCGGCCTGGTCGGCGTTGGCGGCCGGCGCTTCCGCCGGAGTCGCGGAAGCCGTGTCGATGGAAGTGTCGGCCGAAGCGTTCGTGCAGGCGGCGAGGCAGATTGCGAGGGCGAGAGCGGATACGGTGGCTTTCATCGGATAAGCATCCTCGTTTCTGGTATGGTTGCCTTGGCTATTGCGCGTCGGTTTGTTCTGAATCAAGGGCGAGGAAATCGGCGATCGCCCGGCCCAGCTCCGGCTTGGTGACGCAGCTCATATGGTTGCCCGGCACCTCGACGAAGCGGGCGTCCGGGAGCAGCTCGGCGAGCTCGCCGGCGGGGCCGTTGTCCTGGTCCTCGGCGCCGGACAGAACGAGGGCTCGAACGCCGATGGCGCGCAGCTCCGCCTCGCTCGAATCGACGAAGCTGCCGAGCAGTGGCAGAAGCGCCTCCGGGTCGCCGCCGGTGGTCTTGAGAAAGGCTGCTGCCAGCCATTCGTTCGAGCCGCGTTCGTGGGTGCCGATCCCGGTCAGGACCTTTCGGAAATGGTCCGACCGCGAGCCGGTGTGGAGCAGGCCGCGCAGGCCCATTCCGGTCACGATCAGCCGCCTCGGCCGAGCGCCGAGGATGGCCATCCGGACCGCGGTTCGGGCGCCGAGGGAATAGCCGCCGAGGTCGTAATCGGTGAGCCCGAGATGGACGATCAGCTCGATCCCGTCGCGGGCCAGGATGTCGGGCGGATAGGACTCCTCGTCGTGCGGCGCGGCGCTTTGACCGTGTGCACGCAGGTCCGGCATGATCACCCGGAAGCCGCGCGAGGCGATCTCGGCGGCGTGGCCGAAGCGGATCCAGTTGGTCTCCGCGTTGGAGAAGAGGCCGTGGAGCAGCACGACCGCCCTGCCCGCGCCCAGCTCGTGCCAGGCGAGCCCGGCGCCGTCGGAGGCGGTGAAGCGGTGGGTCGAGACGGTGTTCATAATGCGTCACCCCGGACTTGGTCCGGGGTCCATGAACACGGCCGTGCGTGGCTTTCAAGAACGGTGTTCATGGATGCCGCATCAAGTCCGGCATGACGAGCGCGATTAGTCCGGCACCTTGCCGGTGGCGGCCATCCAGCGGTCGACGAGGGGCTTGTATTCGTCGGTACGATATTCCGGCAGTCCTTCGGTGTCGAGCCAGGCGCGGTGAAGGCTCTCCGCGCCGAAATGGTGCTTGGGACGGAAACGCGACGGATCGTCGAAAGAGCCGACGGTGAGGTCCATATTGTCGCTGTCGGGGAAAGCGAAGCTGAGCGAGGTGCCGCATTCGCGGCAATAAGGTCGGCGGGCAATGGGCGAGGAGGCGTACCAGTCGGGCTCATGCTCCCAGGCAACGTCGGCCTTCTTCATGTTCTTGAAGGCGATCGAGATCCCGCCCGTGGAGCGCTGGCACATCCGGCAATGGCACAGATAGGCCTCCTCATTCTCGACCCGGGCCGTGTAGCGGATCCGCCCGCAGGCGCAGCCGCCGGTCATTTCGTCAGTCATCGGGGATATCCTCGCCCAAGAGGTATATGCGGGTAGACGCCCCGCTTGCCCGTACCTTGGCAGCAACAATGGCGTCCGCGGTCACGAACGGCAAGCCGAGTGCATCTGCTCCTGCCAGATACCAGCAGTCATAGATCGAGTGGTGCAGCGCCAGCGACAGCTCGAAGGCCGCGCTCGCGAGCGTCGCGCCTCCGAACACCGACACTTTGCGGCGCACCTCTTCGAACGCGAGCCTGCTTTGCACCGCACCAAGTTCACCTCGGCGCACTTTCCTCGAAAGCAGGTTTCCGGTTTCCGCCAGGAACAGCTCCGGGGCCACGAGCCGCCGGGAGAGCAGAGCCAGCGCCTCCTCGCTACCGGATTCCGGGACAGACCATTTGATCGCGACGCTGGCGTCGATGACCAGAGTCAATGGCCGAAATCCCGATCCTCCCGAAGGAGTTGCTCGCTAGGCGTCTGCGGCACGTCCGGTGTCATCGCGCGGATTTTAGCGAACCGGGCCAAGGTTCTCTCGAGGGCACCCGGTGTCAGAGGCCGCGCCTGCTTTAACGCCTCCCTGAGCTCGGCTTCGAGCGACCGGTTGTTTGCCGCGGCAGCTTCGCGATAGTCAGCGAGCAGATCATCGTCGATGTTGCGGATCAGAGCTTGGGCCATAGTAAAATGATAGCAAAATGATAGCAAAGTGCTATCACGTCCTCAAGCGGCCTTTTGCAGATGCTTCCTACCGAGCAGCTCCGCGATCTGCACCGCGTTCAGCGCCGCCCCCTTGCGCAGGTTATCGGACACGCACCACAGGTTGAGGCCGTTCTCGACGGTCGGATCCTCGCGAACCCGGCTGATGTAGGTGGCATATTCGCCGACCGCCTCGACCGGGGTGATGTAGCCGCCGTCCTCGCGCTTGTCGACGAGCATCACGCCAGGCGACTCGCGAAGGATCCTCTGCGCGTCCTCGGCGGAGATTTCGCGCTCGAACTCGATGTTGATCGACTCGGAATGGCCGACGAAGACCGGCACCCGGACGCAGGTCGCGGTCACCTTGATCCTGGGGTCGAGGATCTTCTTGGTCTCGACCACCATCTTCCATTCCTCCTTGGTGGAGCCGTCGTCGAGGAATTCGTCGATATGGGGAATGACGTTGAAGGCGATCTGCTTGGTGAAGACGGCGGCCTCGTTGGTGTCGCCGACGAAGATGTTGCGGCTCTGCTCGAACAGCTCGTCCATCCCCTTCTTGCCCGCGCCTGAGACCGACTGATAGGTCGAGACGACGACCCGGCGGATTCCGGCCGCGTCGTGGAGCGGCTTCAGGGCCACCACCATCTGGGCGGTCGAGCAATTGGGGTTGGCGATGATGTTCTTGCGGCGATAGCCTTCGATGGCGTGGGCGTTCACCTCCGGCACGATCAGCGGCACGTCCGGGTCCATCCGGTAGAGCGAGCTGTTGTCGATGACGGTGCAGCCCGCGCCGGCGGCTTTGGGCGCATACTCCCGGGAGACGGCGGAGCCCGCCGCGAACAGCGCCATGTCCCAGCCGGCGAAGTCGAAATGCTCGATGTTGCGGACCTTGAGCTCGGT
>JASLBD010000453.1 GCA_030146745.1 Allosphingosinicella sp.
CCGCCGTCTGCGACCTCCGGCCCGCCGCCGTCGCCGCCGCCATCGCCCATGTCCGCGACCTCGTCGGGATCGACCATGTCGGCCTCGGCTCCGATTTCGACGGCGCGGTGACGACGGGCTTCGACACGGCCGGGCTGGTCAACGTCACGCAGGCGCTGATCGACCGCGGCTTCACCGACGAGGAGATCGCAAAGGTGATGGGCGGCAATTTGCTGAGGCTGCTGCAGGGGCTGCCTTAGTCCTCCCCATGCAGAGCATGGGGAGGCAGTTTACGCCCCACTCCCCCTCTCCTATACCGCGCCGCATGGAGCGGCTGGACGGCGGCTCGGCGGTTCCGCAGGCGCTTCGCGGGGGCATCGTCGCGCTCGGCAATTTCGATGGGTTTCACAAGGGGCACCAGGCGGTGGTCGGCCGCGCGGTGGCGCGCGGCCGCGCCGAAGGCCGGCCGGTGCTCGTCGCGACTTTCGATCCTCACCCGGTGCGCTTCTTCCGCCCCGACACCCCCCCTTTCCGACTGACCAGCCTCGACCAGCGGCAAAGGCTGTTCGCCGCGGCGGGTGCCGATGCGATGATCGTCTTCCGCTTCGGAAGCGAGCTGGCGGCGACTCCGGCCGGGCAATTCATCTCGAGGAACCTCATCGAGCTGATCGGAGCGGCGGGCGTGGTGACGGGCGAGGACTTCACCTTCGGCCAGGGGCGCGGCGGCAACGTTTCGGTCCTGAAGGAAGCGGGAGCCCGGCTCGGCTTTTCGGTGGATTCGGTGGGCCCGGTTTCCGACGGGACGGGCCCGATCTCGTCGAGCCGGATCCGGGACTCGCTCAAGGCCGGCGACTGCGAGACGGCGGCTCGGCTGCTCACCCGGCCGTTCGCGATCGAGGGCGTGGTCGAGCATGGCGACAAGCGCGGGCGCGAGCTGGGCTATCCCACCGCCAATGTCGCGCTCGGCCCGTATCTTCGCCCGCGTTTCGGGATCTACGCGGTTCGCGGCCGGTTCGGGGACGGACGACTGCTGGGCGGCGCCGCCAATCTCGGCATCCGCCCGACCTTCGAACCGCCGAGAGAGCTGCTCGAGCCCTATTTCTTCGGCTTCGAGGGCGATCTCTACGGCCAGGCGATCGAGGTAGAGCTGATCTCCTTCCTTCGCCCGGAGGCGAAGTTCGAAAGCCTGCGCGCCCTGGCGGATCAGATGGCGGCCGATTGCGAAGAAGCTCGAAGGAGGCTTGCGGCATGAAGATCTGGCAATGGGCAGGCGCCGGAATCGCGGCCTTCGCGGTCGCGGTGTCGCTGATCAACGCCTCGTGGATCGCTCCGCGGTCGCAAAAGCCGTTGATCCTCGTCGCCCATCGCGGCGTTGCCCAGCAATTCGATCGCGCCGGGGTCGGCAATGACACCTGCACCGCCACTCGGATCCGTCCGTCCGACCATGATTTCATCGAGAATACGCTTCGCTCCATGTCCAACGCGCGCCATTTCGGCGCCGATGCGATCGAGCTCGACGTCCATCCTACCAGCGACGGGCAGATGGTCGTCTTCCACGACTGGACTCTCGATTGCCGCACGAACGGCAAGGGGCCGGTCCGCAAGCAGACGCTCGCGGAGCTCAAACGGCTCGACGTCGGCTACGGCTATACGGCGGACGGCGGCAGGACCTTTCCCCTGCGGGGCAAGGGCATCGGCGGGATGCCGACGGTGGAGGAAGCGTTGCGCGAGACTCCGCGGATGCGGCTCTTCTTCAACTTCAAGAGCAGGGACCCGCGGGATGCCGACGCCCTCGTCGCCGCCTTCCGCCGTGCGGGCGTGGAGATCGACGGCAAGTTCGCCTTTTACGGCCATCCGCGGGTGACCGGCCGGATGAAGCAGCTGGTGCCCGGCGCCTGGACCTTCTGGAAAGGCGAGATGAAGGCGTGCCTCACCGATTATGTGAAGTTCGGCTGGACGAGCTACATCCCGAAGAGCTGCCACAACACGACGGTGGCGGTTCCGCTCAACTATCAATGGGCGATCTGGGGCTGGCCCAAGCGCTTCATCGCCCGGATGGAAAGCGTCGGGACGAAAGTGCTTCTGATGGGGCCCTATGAGGACGGGGAGATCGCCGGGATCGAGCGGCCGGAGCAGCTCGGCAAGGTGCCGAGGGACTTCCGCGGCTATTTGTGGATCGAGGATTTCTACAACGTGGGGCGGGCGCTGGAGAATTGAGGCGTGCCGTCATCCCCGGCTTGATCCGGGATCCATGAACACGGCCGCGGGCTAGCCGGCACTGTCCGTGTTCGTGGCTTTCGCCGGAATGACGGCTCCCGCCGATCCATCGCGCTAACGGAACTTCCCCTCCCCGCCCCGCCCCGCTAAGGCCCCGCCAATGTCCGAAAAACCCGACTACAGAGACACGGTCTTCCTCCCGAAGACCGACTTTCCGATGAAAGCCGGCCTCGCGGCGAAGGAGCCGGCCATTCTCGAGCGCTGGGCTGGGATCGGGCTCTACAAGCGGCTGCGCCAGGCGCGCGCCGGACGGACTCGCTTCATCCTCCACGACGGCCCGCCTTATGCCAATGGCGACATCCACATGGGCCACGCCATGAACAAGATCCTGAAGGACATGGTCGTGCGTTCCCAATCCCTGCTCGGCAAGGACGCGCCCTACGTTCCCGGCTGGGACTGCCACGGCCTTCCGATCGAGTGGAAGATCGAGGAGCAGTACAGGAAGAAGAAGCTCGACAAGGACGCGGTGCCGCCCAGGGAATTCCGCGCCGAATGCCGCGCCTATGCGGAAAAGTGGGTGGCGATCCAGTCCGAGCAGTTCCAGCGCCTCGGCGTGATGGGCGAGTGGGACGATCCCTATCTGACGATGAAGTTCGAGGCCGAGGCCAAGATCGTCGAGGAGCTATTGAAGTTCGCCGAGAGCGGCCAGCTCTATCGCGGCGCCAAGCCGGTCATGTGGTCGCCCGTCGAGAAGACGGCGCTGGCCGAGGCCGAGGTCGAATATGAGGAGATCGTCTCCACCCAGATCGACGTGGCTTTTCCGATCGTCGAGGCGCCG
>JASLBD010000454.1 GCA_030146745.1 Allosphingosinicella sp.
GGATTCGGGAACTCGGAACCTCGCTCCGCCCTTGTGTAAAGGGAGATTGCCTGGCGAGACATTCCTGCCCGCTCAGCAATCTCACTAAGACTTACGAGATGATCGGGCTCAATGCGCTCGACGTGGGCACCAGTGCGCAACACATCCTCATAAGCTGACGCGACGGCCTTTGAGAAAGAAACGGCCTCTCGGCTGAACTCAACGAAGATTACGCCCTTTTGGAATGAAAGGGTGGAATCGTCACAGCCAGCATCAAAAAAGCGGTCCTCGAAATCCTCAGCCTGAGGATCAAGTCCGGAGGCAATAATGGTGAATTCATGCGTTTTCATCATACTCCTCCTTTCGTTCCTCGTGGGGGCAGCGTTCTACCGCCCGGATAATTGCTCTTGCATGGTTCCCGGCACTCTTCGGCGTACCCCAGACCGAGACTTTACAACCATCTCGGTCATGATGGGCGCAATATAGCCTGCCCCATGCGTGGCCCTTGATCGATTTAACTGTCCAGTTCCGCTCTTCTGCGTAGGAGACAGCATCCTCGATCTCCTTATTGGGATGGCGGACTCTAGCCATCCGACGAATCGTTATGTGCGTAGGCGTTTACGTTTGTCAACACGGTTTAGTTCCCCACCCCTTGAGGTGGGGTTAACCGTGGGGGGCTCCTGCATCAACGTCGCTTCACTGTGAATGACCCCTTGATGACGTCCTTCCCCGTCGCCCTAAGCACTCAATCCGGGAACTTCTCCATCAATTTGTCGAGGTCGACGCGTGAAGCCCCTGTCTCCGTCGCTCCCGCCATCGCCCCGAGCACTGCTCCGAGTTCCGCCGGAGTGGCCCGCCAGAACTCCTCCGGCCGCCACCCGAGCAGCGCCCCGGCGAGCCCCGCCAGCCTGGCGGCGCTTTCGCCGAACCTCTCCGTCCCGCTCATCGCGAGCCTGCCGAACCACCCTGCAATATCTGCCCGAGCAGGACCTTGAGCGCCGGGGTCACCCCCGCCAGCCCGCGCTCGACGACCGCCGCGCCCACCGCCTCGCGGGTCAGCCCCTCCGGCCGACCGTCGACGCAATGCCAGAACAGCCCGGCGATCTCCGCGATCCTCAGCCCGCCCGCCGCAGCCCGCTCGACCAGAGCGAAGAGCGGCCCCAATTCCTCCTCGGCGGCGACCAGGGCCTCGAAGCTCGGCCTGAGCCGCAAAGCGACTCCTCCGACGACCAGCGCGGCCTCGCCCCGAGCGCCATTAGCCCCTCTCCCCTGTGGGGAGAGGGATTGGGGTGAGGGCCCCGCGCTCACGACGCCACCACCGCGCCCGAGCTTTCCAGGCTCAGGGCGTAGTTGCGCTCGCCATTGTAATCGCCCGAATAGTCGAGCCGGGTGACGAGGAAGCGGCCGCGCAGTCGCTCGCCGCTCTCGAAGCTCAGTTCGTAATCGTCGACCTGGCCGGCGAGCGCGTTGGTCTTGATCCGCACTTCCGCCGCCGATCCGGTGAAGATGCCGCTCGCCGCCACCGAGACCGAGCGCACGCCCGCCCCCGACAACAGCTCGCGCCAGCCGCCCGAGTCCTTGCTCGTGACGTTCACCGCTTCGCCGTTCACCGACATCTGAGTCGTACGCATCCCCGCCACGGTCGCGAACACCGGCGGCGATCCGCCGTTTCCGACCTTCAGCAAGAAAGCGCTTCCCTTTTCCGCCGCCATCGATATTCTCCCTTCGTCTCAACTTGTTGCACTGGAATTCGGGATGATTTCACAAGTGCTCTTGATAGCCCTCATGGCGTCCGCGCAGGGCAACCTCGCTTCGGCCCGCACCAGCTATTCCAAATGTCTCGGCGGCTTCGTCCGGGAGCAGGTGAAGGCAGGCTCCGACGAAGCCGCCTTCGAGGCCAAGCTCGCCACCGCCTGCAAGTCGGAGGAAGCCGCCTTCCGCGCCGCCTCGGTCGCGAGCGACCTCTCGGCCAAGATCGCCAAGGCGACCGCCGATCGGAACGCGACCGAGGAGATCGGCTACATCCACGAGAACGCGGTCGAGAGCTTCAAGGCCAGCCTCGCGCCTCCGAAATAGAAATGGGAAAATCCTCTCCCGTCTTCACGGGAGAGGAGGGGCCCGCCGCGAGGCGGTGGGAGGCGAGGGTCTTGCTGACTCCGCGGTACAGACCCTCACCCTCCCGCTTCGCGGGCCCCTCCCTCTGCCGTAAGGACGAGAGAGGGGTTTTATTCCGCCAGCATCCGCGCCCGATAGTCGATCGCCACCGCCCAGCCCATCGCGCCGCCGCGCCCTTCGGCGACGGTCCGGGCGCGCACCAGGGCGAGGGTGACCAGCCGCCAGCCCTCGACGTCCAGCCCCGCCTCCAGCGCCGCCTCGGCGACTTCGGCGAAGGCCTGGGCCCGTTCCGGCCGCTCGCCCGAGTCGCGAAGGGTCACCGCCAGCCTGAGCTCGCGTCCCCGCCCGCTCTTGTGGCCCCAGTCGCTCTCGGGCCCGCACTCGACCGTCGCATATGGGAAGGCCGCCTGCAGCGGCGGCCCCGGATAGACTCCGCCCAGGTCGAGCGATTCCAGCGCCTCGATCGCCGCCGCCCTCAGCGCCGCGCCCGCCCCGCTCACCGCCGCCTCCCGGCGATGAGCCAGCGAAGCTCCGGGTCGAGCGCGAAGCGGCGCCCGAGGCCGCGCCCCGAAAGCGCCACCCCCGCCTCTTCCTCGCTCACCTTCACGCCATCCGGCGCCTCGTCGCTCAATTCCGCCGCCAGCGAGGCGCGCCGCCCCTCCGACGCCTTGCGCGCGAGCGCGGCCCCGTGAAGCATCAATCGTTCGAACATGATTGCCCTCCCCTCAGTGCAGCCGGAGCCGGCGGAACGGCCGCCACAGGGCGGCGACCGCGGCCGGCGGCTCGCTCGCCGGCGCGCCTTCCGCCGTCCGGCTCGTGTAGAAATGCGCCGCCAGCCGCGTTATCCCCTGCCTGAGCGCCGCCGGCAGCTCCGCCCAGGCCCCGGCCAGCCCGGCCCGGTAGCCGATCCGCACTCGCCGGACCTCCCCGGTCGCGGTCAGCCGGACCCAGCCGTCGCCGTTGGCGTCGATGTCGAGAGCATAGGCCTCGACCGCCAGCGCCTCCGCCGGCCCCTCGGTCGGCAGCGCCTCGACCGAGACGATCGCCCGCACCGGAGCAAGCGCCAGCCGCTGCCAGGCGCGGCTCGCCGGCATCGTCTCGGTGAAGCCCCGCGTCAGCAGGGCCCGGCCGGTGAAGCGCTCGCACAGCTCCGCCGCGGCGGCCACCAGCCCCCCGATCAGCCCGTCCTCGTCCCCGCGCTCCACGCGCAGATATGCCTTCGCCGCCCCCGCCGCCTCCGGCGGCAGGACCAGCGCCTCAGCCTCAATCATCTCGTATCTCCTCCTCCCCTCCCTGCACGCAGGGAGGGGAGTTGCTTGCTCGACGTGGTTTTCGCCGGCTCAGGGTTGGATCGAGCCGAATTCCTTCCAGGTCCCCGGCGTCCCCGACGCGACGCAGACCACGCCTTCGCGGCCGCCGGCGACCGGGTTGGCGTAGAAGACGCGCGTTCCCGCCGGGTGATAACCTTCGGTCGGAGCGCCGCCGCCCATGGCGATCAGCCGCGCGTCCGCGCCCCAACCGATGCCGAGTGCGTGCACGCTCAGCCGGTGCGGCCCGACCGGGTTGGAGGTCGCCGGCCCGGTGATCTCGAAGGGCAGCTTGCCGTCGAGATTGGCATAGTGGAAGGCGAGGTCGCCGCTCCCCGCCTTGAAACGCAGGTCGTAGCCGAGCGGCACATGGTCGGCATCGACCAGCCTCAGCACCTGGCGCAGGTCCGAATTGCCGCCAAGCACCGCAAAGGCCCGCGCCGGATCGCCGGCGACGAACGAGCTCGACTGCACCGACCCGTCCTGCGACTGAAGGAAGGCGCAGCCGCGTACGCCCGCCCCGTGCAGTCCGCCGAGCACCAGGGTCTGCGGCGCCAGCTGCGATACACCTTGGCTCCCCTCCGAATAGCAGCCCAGGAAGACGTTGCGGCCGTTCAGGCTGGTCGAGGCATAGGCACCGCCGGAGAAATAGGCGGTGCCGCTCGCCCAGGGCGGGATGCCAGGTCCGGGGCCGCCGGCGGCGACCGGTATCCACACCGCATCATTGGTGCCCGGTACGGTGGTCGACGCCGCCGCTTCCTGGCCGATCCTCACCGAATAGCGAATGCCGTCATGGGCGACGATGCTGGAGCTGGCGTTGGGATTGGCGCTGCAGCCTGCGCCCTGGATCCCGTTGCTGTCGGCATGGTGGCCGACATGGGTGTTGCCGAGGAAGCTGTCGTCGAACACGCCCCACCTGCCGTTCGAGACCGCATTGATCTGGATCGCGCAGCCGGCATTGGAGTCGCCGCCGCTCAGATACACGCCGTGGCGGCCGTTGCTGACCACGGAAACATTGCGGCACGACCACTGATTGGCGTTGCCGCGGATCGCCGTTCCCTCATAGACCTCCTGAACATCGGCGACGATGTGGAGGCCGTCGCCCGGAAATTCCGAGATGCCGACATTCTCGAGCAGGGTGATCGCCCGGCATCGCACCCCGTGCTTGTCCGCGTTGGTGCCGCCGCTGCCCATGATCGAGAGGTCGCGCAGCATCGAATGGGCGCCGCTGTCGCCCGCTGCCTCCGTGGTTTCGCCGATCGTGTATTGGAAGTGGATGATGACTCCGTTCGAGTCGGCCGGGAAACGGATCCGGCTGGCCCTCCGGCCGACGATGGTGAACGCACCCTCCTTTAGCTCGAGCTGCGTGCCGCAATGATAGAAGCCGGTCGGCACATGGAGCTCGGGCAGCGACGCGAAGCCGGGTATGGGCTGGATCTTGTTCGCCTCCAGATAGTCGAAGGCGGCCTGGAAGGCCGGGTAATTGTCGGTCGCGCCCGAATCGCCGTAGGGGCCATGGTCGTCCGGCACCGCGCCGAACATGTCGATGGTGATCCGCTGGTCGGCGGCGAGCCGGAAGCCGCGGCCGTCGGCGGCGACGAAGGTCGTCGCGCCGTTGGCGGCGACGGCCGGGTCGTAGACGTAATCGGCGCCGCCGCGGCCGCGGATGCTGTGGCCTCGGGTGCGGACCCGCTCGGTACCGGCCGGAACGGTCGCGCCGGGGGCGTTGACGAACAGAAAGTCGGACATTCCTCTTCTCCTCTTGGTATCGAGGCGTGCCGCCGCCGCCCCGCCGCTTCACGGCAGGAGCGGCGCCTCGCCGGCCACTTCGGTGTTTCCTGGAAAGAAGACGCCGCGCCCGCTGCGATGCGGGCGCGGCGCCATGAGACCTCCGCCAACGGTCAGGCGGAAAACTTCAGAAGCTTGATCGCCTCCGAATTGGCCACCTGCCCGCCGATCCGCTTGGTCGCGTAGAAGTGGACGAACGGCTTGTTGGTGTAGGGATCGCGGAGGATCTGGGTCTCGGTCCGCTCCGCGATCAGATAGCCCGCGCGGAAATTGCCGAACGCGACCGACAGGCTGTCCGCCGCCACGTCGGGCATGTCCTCCGCCTCGACCACTGGATAGCCGAGCAGGGTGTCGGGCTGCCCCGCGCTGAGCCCGGCCTGCCACAGGAAAGCGCCGTCCGAAGTCTTGAACTTGCGGATCGCCGACGCCGTCGCCGAGTTCATCACGAAGGCCGCGCCCTGCCGGTAGGGCGGCCGGAGCGCCTGGACGAGATCGATCAGCCGGTCCGCCGGGTCGGCGCCGAAGCCCCCCGCCGAGCCCGTCGCCAGGGTCTGGAGGGTCCCGAACGGCCGCGACGAATCGCCTTGCGCCGAGGTCGGCCCCGCCAGGAAGCCCTTCGGCCGGTTGATCCCGTTGCCGTTGACGAAGGCCGAGCCCTCGGCCCGGGCGAACTCGGTCGCGATCTCGCTCGCCAGCCAGGCCTCGACGTCGAACGCCGAATCGTCGAGCATCGACTGGCTCGCCGCCGGATTGGCGTAGAGCTCGCCGAACGGAGGCGCGACCTCGATGAAATTCGGGGTCGCCGTCTCCGGCCGCCCCGCCGTCTCGCTCACCCAGCCGGACGGAGTTCCCCCCGCCGTCACCAGCTTCCTGTAGCCCGCGCTTCCCACCCGGACGACGTTGGCGATGGCCCGGATCGGCGAGATCGAGGTCAGCAGCCGGGCGATCTCCGAATCGATCTCCTCGGGCACCGCATAGCCGCCCGCCGCCTCGGTCGTCCCCGTCATCGCCTTCAATTCGACGCCGCTCTCCAGCCCCTTCCTCAGATAGGAATCGACGAAGGGCGACGACGCCCCCCTCGCCCCGCTCAGCGCCGGCCGCGCCGACGCCACCGCCTGGGCGTCCATCCGCCCCTTGAGCTGGGCCATCTCCTCGCGCAGCTCGGCCACTTCCGCCCCTTCCAGCGCCTCGAACGACGCCTCCAGCGGATCCGCTTTCACTTCCAGCATGCTTCTTCTCCTCTTCCATGTTGGACACACGTCCCCGTCATTCCCGCGAAAGCGGGAATCCCACTTTTTCCCTGATCCGATTGCTCTATCCCCGGCCGATGCAGTTCTTGCCCGACGGCGCCCAGCATTTTCCCGCCACCTTCGACCCCGCCGAAGTCACCGCGCTCGCCGCTCTCTTGTCCCTGTCCGACGGGCGTCCCGGTGCCCGCCTCGGCGCCACCCCCGGCCTCGCGACACTCCTCGGCCCCGCCGATTCGATCGCGCGCGGCCTCCTCGGCCCCGCCTCCCGATCCGTCGGCGCCAAGCTCTTCGACAAGGCTCCCGGCCGGAACTGGGCGCTCGGCTGGCACCAGGACCGTACCATCCCTGTCCGAGAACGCCGCGACGTCCCCGGCTTCGGCCAGTGGACGGTCAAGGACGGCATCCCCCATTGCGTCCCGCCCTTCGAAATCCTCGAGCGAAGCCTGACCCTCAGGATTCACCTCGATCCGGTCGGGTGGGCCAACGCCCCCCTGCTCATCGCTCCCGGCTCCCACCGGATGGGCTCGATTGCCGAGCACGACATCGCCGCGACCGTCTCACGCTTCGGCGCCCATGCCTGCCTCGCCGGTCCCGGGGACGTCTGGGCCTGCCGCACCCCGATCCTCCACGCATCCGAAAGGGCGCGAGTCCCCACCCGCCGCCGGGTCCTCCAGCTCCTCTACTCGGCCGACACTTTGCCCGGCGGCCTCGTGTGGTTCGGAATCTGATCCTCCACCGCGTGAACCCGCGCCCTGGGCTGCATCGGCGTGGTCACCAGGCTGATCTCGACCAGCTCGACGTCCTCCAGCCTTCGCGGCCCCGCGCCGCTCGCCTTCCTCACCCGGTAGCCGAAGCTCAGCCCGCCCACCTTCCCGTCCCTCAGCAGGGCCGCCGCCGCGCGCCCCGCCGCTCCGCCCGAAAGCCGGGCGATGACCCTCAGGCCGCGCTTGTCCTCCTCGAGATATTCGATCCGCCCGACCGGCCGCCCCGGCTGGTGCTGCCAAAGCAGGGGCACCGGGCCTGCGCGCTTCAGGCTTCGGGCGAACGCCCCCGCCCGGACCACGTCCCCGCCCCGGTCCGTCCATCCGAACACCGCCGCATAGCCCGCGAACCTCATTTCAGCATCTCCAGAAGGCCCAGCCTCACGCTCATCCCGAGCACCAGCAGCGCCAGCAGGATCCGCACCATCCAGCCCGCCGCCGCCTGCCACGCGCTCTTCTTCGCGTCGCGCCACGCCTGCAGCAGCTCCCTCAGCTCATCCATGTCGCGCCGAGCCCTGCCGTCGCTCAGCCCCAGCGCCTCCAGCGCCCGCCCCGCGCCCAGCTCGCTCGCCTCCTCGATGAGCGCCCGCACCGTCACCAGCCCCGCCCCCTGCCCCTCCGCCTGGGCGACCAGCAGAGCGAGCATCTTGCTGCCCTGTTCGGTCATGTCGTTCCTCCCTTCCCGTCGAATCCCAGCATCTCCCTCTTCTCCTCGCGGGAGAGGAAGTCCGCCGCGGTCACCTGCGCCCACAGCCGCTCCCGGTCCTCGGCCAGCGCCGTCACCTGGTCGACGTCGAGCCTGAGCCCGAGCCCCGGCCACCACGCCGCCAGCGCCGCAGCGATCGCGCCCAGCAATTTGTCCGCCAGCGGAAGAACGGTCAGCCGCCACAGCGCCCGGTTCGCCTCGCGGTAATTGGCGTAGGTCGAATCGCCCGGAAGCCCGAGCAGCATCGGCGGAACCCCGAAGGCGAGCGCGATCTCCCGAGCCGCCGCCGCCTTCATGCCCGCGAAATCCATGTCGGCGGGCGTGAGGCTCATCGCCTGCCATTTCAGCCCGCCCTCGAGCAGCAGCGGCCGGCCGGCATTGGCGGTGCCGGCGAAATGGAGCTCGAGCTCCTCGCGCAGCCGGTCATATTGCTCGGGCGCCAGCGCCCCCTCGCCGCCCTCGACGCTGAGCGCGCCCGAAGGCCGGGCCGCATTGTCGAGCAGCGCCTTGTTCCACCGAGTCGCCGCATTGTGGATCGCCACCGCCCCCGAAGCCGCGCCCAGGCAGCCGAGGCCGTAATGGTCGTCGAGCGGGTGCATCGCCTTGATATGGACGAGCCCCGGCCGGCCGAGCCCGTCGCGGGCCGGAATCCGCGCCTTCACCTCGCCCGCCCTGTAGACATAGGCCGCCGGCCAGCCGCCCTGGTCCGACTCCACCGTCACCCGCTCGGGCCGAAGCGCGAACAGCTCCGCCGGCGCCGCCTCCGCGTCGGGCAATATCTGGACGAAGGCGTTGCCGTGGAGGAGCAGTTGCGCCGCCGCCGCATCGAGCAGGGCCGGGCTCACCAGCGCCAGCGCCCGCGCCGAGGCCGCCGCCCCCGCCTCCCCGTCGCTCGCATAGACGGGCGCCCAGGCGACGCTCTCCGCCACCAGCCGAACCGCCCTTTGCGCCACCGGATTGCCGAGACAGGCCTCCCGCACCTGCGCCTCGTATCCGCGCGGCCACTCCCCCACCCCCGCCGCGCCCGCATGGGCGCGATGAAGCAAAGGCCGCGCCGCCGGCGCCGCCTTCCGTCCGAACCACGATTTCATCGATATTCTCCCGTTCCCGCCAAACTCCTCTCCCGCTTTCGCGGGAGAGGGGGGACCCAAGCGAAGCTTGGGGGGTGAGGGTCTTGCCGATTCCGCGGAAAAGACCCTCACCTCCCACCCGCTACGCGGGCGGGCCCCTCCTCTCCCGCGAAAAAGCGGGAGAGGAATTCCTCTCTTCCCTTCACAACCGCCTTATCCTCGGCTCGGCGCGCCTCTGCCCGAGCATCGGCTCGGTCATCGCCCAGACCATCGCGTCGGCCCGGTCCGGCGTCGGCGGCTCGATCCTGTTACTGAGCGGGAGCCTTAGGTGCGACTCGACCTATTGAGCGGCGGCGATCGCCTTCAGGGCCTGTGCCCAGTCGCCCATGCTGACGCCGTTCCTGAGCTCAATATGCGCGGTGCCGCCGTTGAGGTGGCCGTTCCAACTCTCGGCCCATTCGGCGAGCGCCGAAATTGTATCCGGGAAGGCGAGCTCGAACTCGTCCCCATGTACGTAGCCGTCTCGAGAGCGTAGCCCTGGCAGCTCGCGTTCCGGAATTTTTACCGGCCCGGCATGGCGAAATCGGAGCATCTTCTTGATGATCCCCAGCGGCCGTTCATTGCCTTCCACAACATGCGCGACGATCCGCACGTTCGGTATCGCCAGCAAATTTTCCTCCAGCAGCATATGGGCGAGCGTCAGGCGCATGATCGTTCCCCCCAGCCCCCTTCCACGGGCCTCTTCGGCCACCATGAGGCCGCCGATCTCGCAGACTCTGGTCTCTTCGTTGTACGAGGCATAAGCGAGCGCGAGATAGTCGCCGGCGGGCGATTTGGCAGCCCAGACGCTGCCGGCCATCACCATCGATTCGAAGTCGTCGCGATCGCGGGGGTAGAGAGCGTCGTCGGCCTCGGCGAATTTCGCGTGCCAATCGTGCGCCGAAAAGCAATCTTCCGCTTCGATTGCGGAGAACAGAATCATTGGCAGCCCCCTTGCGATCGAGGGAGCTGCCTATCACGTCAATTCATTAAAACCAGTGGGTTTTGGTCAGTCGAACCGCCGGCGGACGCCCCTCAGGGCATGCTTTGCTTCGACCAGTAGGGTGTCGAACACAGCCCTGCGCAGCATCGGATGCGGAGCCGTCACGCCACGCATCCAACGGTTGATTGTGGGGCGGCTGACCTTGAAGAGGAGAGACATCTCCTTGTCGTCCTTCCCCAAAAGCTTTTGGGCGTGGCCAACGATCCGGCCGAACTCGGCCTGTTCCGGATCGAGAGCGGCGTTCCCGAGCTCCTCGATCAACGTCGCGAGCACCTCCTGATGCCGGCGAGCGAAATCGTCGACAGCCGTGTCGAAATCAGCGTCTGTTGCCTTTTCCATCGTCATAACTTCCATGCTCCGGCACGCGGTATGCCGTCCCCTCTGAACATGCTGCACACAATGTTAAAAAACCGTCAGCAGTTCAAGCGGATTTTTCTACTAGAAACCAATCACTTATAAACGTTAGCCAAATTCTAGCCTGTGCGGGCTGCACCATTGCTGAACGCGTTCGTCGGAAAAACGCTCGCCGTCAAGAGCCGTTCCACGGGGGTGTCCCACCCGACGACGAACGCCCCTGGCCTTAAGCTTGGACGGTTCAGCCTACCAGTCTCCTTCACAACCGCCTTATCCTCGGCTCCGCCCGCCTCTGCCCGAGCATCAGCTCGGTCATCGCCCAGACCATCGCGTCGGCCCGGTCCGGCGAGCGCCCCGGCCCTTCGTAGCCGCCGCCCGCGATCAGCCCGGCGAGCTCGTCCTCGAGCGCCGGAAAGGCGCCGGCGAACTTCGCCGCGCCGCGCTCGAACAGGGCCGCCACCGGCTCGGCCCGGGCCGACTTGCCGATCGAGGCGTGGACGATCGTCACCGGCAGGCGGATGTCGGCGGCGCGGAGCACGCTCGTC
>JASLBD010000462.1 GCA_030146745.1 Allosphingosinicella sp.
GAGGATCCGGCGGAGCATCGCTTCGAAATCGTGGATGTAGCGGTTCACCTGCTCGCGGAACTCGGGCTCTTCCTCGTAATGGCGGGCGATCTCGCGGGCGTCGTTGCGGTCGAGCAGCCGCACGGCGCGCCGGGTGAAGACTCCGCGGTCGCCCTTCAGATAGGCGGTCCAGGCGCTGTCGGTGACCTCGTTGGAAAGGATCTTGGTGACGTCGATCGCGGTCGAGTTGAGCGATTCGATGAGCAAGGCGACGCGGCGGGAGAAATTCTCGCTCTCCTTCTCCTCCCGCTCGGCGCGTTCCTCGTCGATCCGGGCCTCGATCGCCGCGGCGGTCTCGCCCAGCGAGAGCATCTGGCGGGTGAGGCGTTCGGAGGCCCGGCGGGCGGTCTCGATCGCCCGCTCGGAGACGGCGGAGAGCTCGGCCATCTGCCGCTCGACCGTCTCGCTCACCGCCCGCTCCAGCGCTTCGCGGCTGGCCTCGCCGAGCGCGGCGGCGCTTGCCGGGATCGCGGCGGAGATCGCCTCGCGGGCGCGCTCCGACGCCTGGCCGGCGGCTTCGCGGACCCGAAGCAGGGCCTCGATCAGCTCGGGGCCGGTGTCGGCCGCGATCTTCTGAGCCGCGGCCTGGGCTTCCCCGGCGGCGGCGCCGAGCGCCCGCAATTGCTCCTGAGCGCCCGCGGACCCTTCGCCGATCCGGGCGAGCAGGGCCTCGACCGCCTCCTGCTGCCGGGCCAGCGCGGCCTCGCTGTCGCCGAGCCGGGCGGCCGCGTTGCCGGTCATGCTCTCGATGTCGCCGACGATCGGAACGATCGCCTCGGCCGCCTCGCGGGTCCGACCGGCCTGCTCTTCGACGTTCCTCAGCGCCGCCGGCAGTTCGTCCCGAAGCTCGCCGGAGATGCCGGACAAGGCCGTGCCGAGGCTGCCGGCGCTCTCGATAAGCTCGCTCGCCTGCTCGCGGCCGGCGCCGAGCTCGTCGAGCAGGGCCGCCGTCGCGGCCCGGACGCTGTCCACCGAGGCGCCGGTGTCGGCCGCGATTCGCCGACCCGAAGCGTTCGCGTCTTCGGCCGCGGCGCCGAGCGCCCGCAACCGCTCCTCCGCACCGGCCGCCCCCTCGGCGACCCGGGCGAGCAGGGCTTCGACCGCTTCGCGCTGGCGGCCCACCGTCTCCACGCTCTCGCCGAGGCGGGCCGAAGCGGCGTCAGCCGCTCTTTCGGCCTCGCCGACGAGGGGCGTTATCGCCAGCGCCGCGTCCCGCGCCCGGCCGGCCTGGGCTTCGACGTTGGCGAGGGCCACGGGCAGCTCGTCGCGAAGCTCGGCCGAAATGCCGGCGAGCGCCGTGCCGAGGGTTCCGGCGCGCTCGGTCAGGCCGTCCGCCTGCGCCTGCCCGGTCCCGAATTCCTGGAGAAGCGAGCCGAGCGACTCCCGAACGGCGGCCACCGATCGGCCGAGCCGCTCGCTATGGGCGCCGCCGCTCCGGCCGAGCTGATCGAACCAGCTGTCGAGCTCGGCCAGCTCCTTGCCGAGCCCGGTGACGAGGGCGTGGCTCGCCGCGTCCTGGGCGGAGATGTGCCCGGCCAAGGTCTCGATCTTGCCGGTGATCGTCTCGATCCGCTGGGAGAGGCTTCGCGCCGAATCCTCGCCGGCCTTGTCGAGCGCCGCCCGGCTCTGCTCGATGGCGGCCAAAGTGGTCTGGCCCTGAAGCTCGAGCGCCGAGCGGGCGGTCTCGACCGCTTCCGCGGCGCGGCTCATCGCCGAATCGACCGCCGCCGTCATCTTGGCCGAGGATTCGTCCATGCTGGCGGCCGCGGCGGCGCTTCCGGTCTCGATCCGGGCGACATGGGCGGATATGCGCTGGGCGGCGCCGCCGAGCACTTCGTCGGCGTCGCGGCCGCGCGCGGCAAGCGAGGCGAGCTGGGCCTCGAGCGCGCTCGCCTGGCCGTGGGCGTTGAGGCCCGCTTCCTTCATCGCGTCGGCGACCGCGCGCGCCTGCTCCTCGGCGCGGGGCAGATCGTGGAGGAGAACGCCGATATCGACCTTGGCGGCGGCGGCGGCCGCGTCCAGCGCCGCGGCCTTCTGGTCGAGGGTCACGGTCTCCTTGGAGAGATAATAGGTGACCCGGCCGAGCCGGTCGGACGCCTCGTCGCCCAGCGACATCAGCCGCTCGGCTTCGCCGCGAAGCCGGGCGTGATTGTCCTCGATCCGGCCGGCGACGATCTCGAGCACGCTCTCCAGCGCCCGGCTTTCCGCGGTCATCGCCTCGACCGCCCGGTGGAAGCGCTCGGCCTCGCGCCGCGAGGTCCTCCCGAACATCAGCCACAGCAAGGCCAGCAGGGCGAGCGGGCCGGCCAGGGTCGCCGTCCACAGGATTGCGTTGCCGAGGGAGAGGGGAGGGCGGGTCTGCCAAAGCCAGAAGCCGACTGCCGCGACCCAGGCGAGCGCCAGGAGGATGAGCAGGCCGCCGAGCAGCCCGGCCCGGGCGGGGCGCCTGGCGCGAACCGGCTCGGGGACCGATTCCGGCGCTTGTGCCCCGGTTTCGACCGGCGGCCCAAGCCAGTCGCCGTCGGTTGCCCCCGTGAAGCCCTGGTCGGGCTCCGTCTGCGCTCGTTCTGCCCCCGTCATAACGGTTTGTTTACCATGATTCGGCGGCCAAGGAAGCTCGGAAGGATACGGGGCGTTAACGCGGTGCGCCTAGAGGAAGGACATGGTCTACGATCCCGGAGCCCTGAACGCCTCGCTCGCCGCAGCGGTGGGAAGCGATCCCGAGCTGATGCGCGAGCTGCGCGCCGCCTTCCTCGAAAGCGCGGCCCGGCAGACCGACCTGATGGGGCGGGCGCGCTGCGACGCCAATTGGTCGATCGCCGCCTCGAGGCTGAAGAGCGTCGCCGCGAGCTTCGGGGTGACCGGCCTCGTCGCTTTGGCCGACGAGGCGCTTGACGGGGCTCCCGGCGATCCGGTGGTGCTGAGGAAGCTGAGCGCCGCCATCGCCGACTTCGCGGAATAGACTAGCCACCAGCGGCCGGGGAACGAGCCGTATCGGGTGCGAAGTTCACGAAGTTCATCGAGTCCGGCCCTTTTTTCGTGAACTTCGCGGCGCTCGCGGCCGGTCGGGGAGGCTGCCGATCGTTCACGGTGTCAAAGAGCCAGACGGAACATAGCACGAACACGCTCTTTTCACAAGCGGGCCCGCATCGTCATCCCAGCGAAGGCTGGGATCCCGGCGGGGGAAAGGCGCCTCGCTCTTCACCCCTTGGGGCCCCAGCCTTCGCTGCGGCGACGGGCGCTCCGGGTGGCGATCAGGGCAATAGCAAGGCTTTACGCATGACGCCCCGCGCCTCTATCCCGCTTCGATGGGGAGTGACGCGTGACTCTGGCCGCCTTGATCGCCGCCTATCACGAGGCCGACGACGCCGGCGGCGGCCTGCGCGCGACCCTTCAGGTCGCCGGAAGGACCCTGATCGAGCGCCAGGTCCGTCTCGCCCTCGCCGCGGGCGCGGAGCCGGTCGTGGTCGTCGTCGAGCGGGTGACCGCTGCGCTCAGCGCGGCGCTCGACGGGCTGAGGGCGGAGGGGGTGACCATCGTCCTCGCGCGCAATGCCGGGGAGGCGGCGGAGGCGGTGCACAGCAGCGACCGGGTGCTCCTCGTCGGCGACGGCCTCGTCGCACCCGAAGCGGTGATCGCCCGCCTGGTCGCCCTCGACGGTCCCGCCATCCTCGTCGTGCCCGACCTGCGGGTCGACGACCGTTACGAGCGGATCGACGCCCAGAGCCGCTGGGCCGGCCTCGCCCTGATCGACGGCGACATGCTCAAGCAGACAGCGTCCATGCTGAGAGACTGGGACCTCCAGTCGACCCTGCTGCGACGGGCGGTGCAGGCGGGAGCCCGGCAGATCAGCGTCAGGGGCGAGGCGGAGGACGAGCTGCCACTGGTCGCCGAAACTTCCGAGGACCTGGTCGAGCTCGAGGCCCTGATCGTCGCCGGCGCCCATGTCCGGAGCAGCGACTGGGTGTCGCGCTACCTGCTCGGACCGCTTGAG
>JASLBD010000477.1 GCA_030146745.1 Allosphingosinicella sp.
GCGGGCCGCCGAAATCTTCGCAGCCTCGGAAATGCAGCGCGCGGGCAAGATCCTTGGCCCCCGTACCTTCTCGACCGGGGAGATTGTCTACGGCGCCAAGGCGGCCGACGTCTACGCCGAGATCAACACGTTCGAGGACGCGCTCGCCCACGTCCGGCGCCTGAAGGCGCAGGGCGCCCACAGCGTCAAGAATTACAACCAGCCCCGGCGCGACCAGAGGCAGATGGTCGTCGCCGCCGGTCAGCGCGAGGGGATGGAGGTCGTGCCCGAAAGCGGCTCGCTCTTCACGATGGACATCTCGCTCATCCAGGACGGCAACGCCACGGTCGAGCACAATGTGCCGGTCGAGATTTTCTACGACGACGTCGTCAGCCTGTGGACCCAGACCAAGACCACTTACACACCCACGCTGGTGGTCGCCTATGGCGGCCTCGCCGGCGATCCCTATTGGCGCCAGCATATGGAGGTCTGGAAGCATCCGTTGCTCTCGAAGCACGCCCCGCCGACCCTGCTCGCCGCCCAGAACGTGAGGCGGACGATGGCGCCTGAGGAGGATTTCGTCGACGACGACACCGCCCGCGAGGCCAAGAAGCTCGCCGACCGCGGAGTCCAGGTCGCGATCGGCGCCCACGGCCAGCAGGCCGGGCTCGGCCCGCATTGGGAGATGTGGTCGTTCGTCCGCGGCGGCTGGAGCCCGGTCGAGGCGCTTCGCGCCGGAACGATCGCGGCGGCGACCTCGCTCGGATACGCCCGCGACGTCGGCTCGCTCGAAGCCGGCAAGCTCGCCGACCTGGTCGTGCTCGATTCCGATCCGACGGTGGACATCCGCAACAGCGACAAGGTCCACCGGGTCATGCTGGGCGGGCGGCTCTACGATCCGGTGACGATGAACGAGGTCGTGACCGGCACTCGGGTCCGGGCGCCCTATTGGTGGGAAGCGACCGGCACCGGCGGCTAGGGCCGGGGCAGGGCGGCTATTCCGCCCAATCCTCCGGCACTTCCGGGTAGCAGGTCAGGACCGGGCCCAGCGCCTCCTTGAGCGGGCCGAGCCACGGTTCGTAGGCCTTCCACCGCTCGACTCCGTCGCGGTTGATCGGCCGGCGGACCTGCTCGGCGCTGGGCGTCCGGACGGCGCGGTCGTTCTCGTAGAAGCGCAGGCAGGCCTCTTCGAAGGGCAGGCCGAGATAGTCGAGCATGCGCCGAACCTCCGCCTCGGTGTCGTCGACGAGCCGCTCATGGATGACGCGGTGCACCCGGCCGGGCAGCATTTCGTCGATATGGGCCATGAACTCCGCATAACCGCGGTAATATCGTCCGAGATCCTCGAGGTCGTAGCTGAAGCCCTGACCGCGGGCGTAATTCTGCTTGAAGTTGGAAAAGCAGCAATCGAGCGGATGCCGGCGCGCGTCGATGATCCTGGCGTTGGGCAGGATCAGATGGATCAGGCCCGTGTTGATCCAATTGTTGGGCAGCTTGTCGATGAAGTGAGGCTTGCGCGTCTTGCGATGGACGCGCGCGCTGTCGCGATATTCCTCCCCGAGCGCCCGCAGCGTTTCCGAATTCAGCGCGCCGACTAGGTCCGGATAAACCGGGCCGCCCTGCGCCGCCGCCTCCGCACCGAGCCTCTGCACCAACGAGGGGAGGTAGGGAAGCTCGGCGGTTCCCTCCACCTGGGAGTGGCTGGAAAGGATCTGCTCGATCAGAGTCGAGCCTGCGCGTGGCATTCCGAGAATGAAGATCGGATCGGGCGAGGGCGAGCCGGCGCCCGCCTGGCGCTTGAACAAATCGGAGGAATAAGCCGAGCGGCAGCGCCGCACGAGCTCGGCATGGGCGTCCGAATCGTAGCCCGACGCTTCCCGCCTGAGCCGGTTGCCTTCGGCATAATGCGCGAAGCTCGGCTCGTAGCGGCGGGCATCCTCGTGCGCCTTGCCCAGCGCGAAGTGGAGGTGGAGCCGCTTCACCTCGTCGAGCTCCGGCTGCTCCAGGGCCTGTGTCATCTGCCCGATGTCCGCGTCGTCGAGACGGGCCGTCTTGAGGTTGGCGATGCTCCACCACGCTTCCCCGTAGCCCGGGTTGATCGCGGTGGCGCGGCGATAGGCGGCGATGCTTTCGTCGGTCCTCCCGACGGTGTTGAGCAGGTGGCCGTAGCTCATCCAGATGCCGGCCTCCTCGGGCTGCTGCGCGAGCAGCCGCTCGTAGATCGCGATCGCTTCGTCATATTCGCCGATCGAGCCGAGCGCGGCGGCTTTGGATCCGGTCGCCGCGCGATGGTCCGGGTCGGAGCTCAAGATGGTATCGAGCACCTTCAGCGATTCCGCCGGTCGGTTGCGCGCCAGCAATGTCCGGGCGAGGCGAAGCCGGGCGGCCGAATAAGCGGGTGCCAGCTGCAGGGCGCGGCGGAGGAGCTGCTCCGCGCTGTCGAGATCGCCGACCCGGGCCGCGATCTCGGCAAGCATGCGGGTGGCTGCGGCGTCGTTGGGGTGCCGCTCCAGATAGGGTCGCAGCAGATGTTCGGCATCGTTCAGGCGATTTTCGGCGAGGGCCCGCGCCGAGTCGACCAGAACCGGGACGTAAGTCGACGACTTGATCGCCGCCACGTCCGCCATGTCCGCCTCCGCCGTCCGGCCGAGCATTCGAAGTGCTCGGGCGAGGAGGCGAAGGGCATCGCCCTGGTGGGGCGTTAGCCGCAAAATCTCGCGGGCCTGGGCCGCCGCGGCGCGCGGATCCCGCGCGAGCAGCCGCCAGCCGTGAGCCAGTGCCTCCTCAAGCTCGCCGGTGCCGCCGAAATCGACCTCTTCGTCGCCGTCTGCGCTCATGTTTGTTTTCGCTTTCGGTGCCGCCGCTCACCGTTTCCGTCAGGCGCGGCGCTTAAACGAAAAGGCCGGGGCAATTATGCCCCGGCCTTTGTCGTAGAACGGTCGCGATCAGAACCTCGCAACGGCACCCGCGTAGAAGAAACGGCCGCGGTTGGTGTAGATGCCGCTGCCCGCGCCGGCTCCGGTCAAGCCGAACGGGGGATTGCGGTTGAGGACGTTGTCGATGCCCATGTAGAAGTCGAAGTTCTTGTTGGCCTCGATGTTGAGGCGGATGTCATGGTACCAGACTGCCGGGTAGAATTTGACGTTCGCATAGTCGGCATTCTGCGGCGGCTGATCGCCGACAGCGTAATAATCCTCATACTGGTTGAGGAGCATCTTGCCGAGGTAGCGCAGATCGTAACCGATGGTGATCGGGCCGCTCTTCAGATCGAGGTCGAAGTTGAACGCGTCCCTGGGATCGCCCAGCTCGTACAGGGCCCGGTTGGGAAGGTTGGGCGTGAGCGGGTTCAGGAAGGCGTCGTTCTTCAGGACCCGGGTGTAGGTCAGCTTGGTGCTCAGGCTGCCGAGTCCG
>JASLBD010000049.1 GCA_030146745.1 Allosphingosinicella sp.
GATCGACACCGGCGGTTTCGATCTCGACGATTCCGCCCTCACCTACGGCGTCTACGGCGGTGTCGATTTCGATCTCGGCACGTCGGCTATCGTCGGCGTCGAGGGCAATTTCAACCTCGGCAACGGCCCGATCGATTCCGAATATGGAGTGGCCGGCCGGCTCGGCTTCCGCGCCAAGGGCGGCACGGTCATCTTCGCCCGCGCCGGCTACCAGTGGATCAACGTCGACGGCGCCGGACTTCTCGGAGTGGATGACGACCTGATCGACGACGACGATGCCGATCTCGACGACACGATCGGCGATTACCTCGTCGGGGTCGGCGCGGACATCGCGGTCGGCCAGAATCTGGGCCTCCGGGTCGCGGTCGACACCGTCTCCTTCGACACCCTGCGCCCGAGCGTCGGCCTGCACATGCGCTTCTGAGCGCGAGCAGCCGAGACTTGAAAAATCGAAGCGGCCGGTCCCCCGATCGGCCGCTTCCTTTTTTGCTTTCCGGACGTCATCCCGAAGGCCATGCCCTTGTTAATGGATTCCGGCCTTGGCCGGAATGACGGGCGAGGCGTCCGCCCGCCGCTCTGGCGCCCCGCTCAACCCCCTCCTATAGAACCCCACCGAATCCTAACGAGGCATGGAATGGACATCCGCCTAGGCCTGACCTTCGACGACGTGCTGCTTCAGCCCGGCGAATCGTCGGTGCTTCCGAGCCAGGCCGACACCTCGACCCAGGTGACCCGCGAGATAAGGCTCAACATCCCCATCCTGTCCTCGGCGATGGACACGGTGACCGAGGCCGACATGGCGATTGTCATGGCGCAACTGGGCGGCATGGGGGTGCTCCACCGCAACCTCACCCTCGAGGAGCAGTCGGCGGCCGTGCGCGCGGTCAAGCGCTTCGAGAGCGGGATGGTGGTCAATCCGATCACCATGACCCCCGAGCAGACTCTCGCCGACGCGCTCGAGCTGATGCAGAGGCACCGGATCTCCGGAATTCCGGTCACCGAGAAAGGCGGCCGGCTCGTCGGGATCCTCACCAACCGCGACGTCCGCTTCGCCGAGAATCCGCTCCAGCCGGTCGCCGAGCTGATGACCCGGGACAATCTCGCCACGGTCGGTCCCGGAGTCACGCAGGAGGAGGCCCGGCGGCTGCTCCACCAGCGCCGGATCGAGAAGCTGATCGTCGTCGACGAGGCCGGCCGCTGCACCGGCCTCATCACCGTCAAGGACATCGAGAAGGCGGTCACCTATCCCAACGCCACCAAGGATTCCGCCGGCCGCCTGCGGGTGGCGGCGGCGACGACGGTCGGCGACAAGGGCTTCGAGCGTTCCGAGGCGCTGATCGACGCCGAATGCGACCTGATCGTCATCGACACCGCCCACGGCCACAATCGCGAGGTCGCCGCGGCGGTCGAGCGGATCAAGAAACTGTCGAACGCCGTACAGATCGTCGCCGGCAACGTCGCCACCGGGGAGGCGACCAGGGCCTTGATCGGAGCCGGGGCGGACGCGGTCAAGGTCGGCATCGGCCCGGGCTCGATCTGCACCACCCGGGTCATCGCCGGAGTGGGGGTGCCGCAGTTGACCGCGATCATGGATTCCGCCGAGGCCGCCGCCTCTTCCGGCATACCGGTCATCGCCGACGGCGGGCTTCGCACCAGCGGCGACCTCGCCAAGGCGCTCGCCGCCGGGGCCTCGACGGTGATGGCGGGCTCGCTTCTCGCCGGCACCGAGGAGGCGCCGGGCGAGACCTTCCTCTACCAGGGCCGCTCCTACAAGAGCTACCGGGGCATGGGCTCGGTCGGAGCGATGGCGCGCGGCTCGGCCGACCGCTATTTCCAGCACGACATCAAGGACCAGCTCAAGCTCGTCCCCGAAGGCATCGAGGGCCAGGTTCCCTACAAGGGCCATGCGAAGGACGTGATCCACCAGCTCGTCGGCGGCATCAAGGCGGCGATGGGCTATACCGGCGCCGCCACCCTCGAGGAGCTGCGCTCCAAAGCGAAGTTCGTCCGGATCACCAACGCCGGCCTTCGCGAAAGCCACGTCCACGATGTCGCCATCACCCGGGAAGCGCCCAATTATCCGACCTCGGGCTGAGCCATGACCCCCGCGGCACGGATGCAGGCGGCGATCGAGCTGCTCGACGGGATCGTCGCTGCGGCGAGGGAAGGGGGCGCCGCCGCCGACACGCTCATCGCCCGCTATTTCAAGACCCGCCGCTATGCCGGCTCGGGCGACCGCCGCGCGGTTCGCGAGCTCGTCTATCGGGCGATCCGGGCCTGGCCCGAGCCGCCGCCCTCGGGCCGGGCCGCAATGCTGGGCCTCGCCTCGGAGGATCCGGGGCTGCTCGCCGCCTTCGACGGCTCGCCGCACGGCCCGGCCGAAGCCTCGCCCGGGGAAAAGGGCTTCACGCCCCCCTCGGCGGCGGTCCCGAAATGGCTGGCCCGCCGCTTCGACCCGGCTGTGACCCCCGCCGACCTGCGCTCGCTGCTCGACCGCGCGCCTCTGGACCTGCGCGTCAACCGCCTCCGCGCCGAGCGGGACGACGTTCTGCCCGCCTTTCCGGGCGCGGCCGCGACCCCCTTGTCGCCGATCGGCCTCCGGCTTCCCGACTCCCCGCAGGTCGAGGAGAGCGAAGCCTGGCGCTCCGGCCTCGTCGAGATCCAGGACGAAGGCAGCCAGCTCCTTGCCCTCGCCTGCTCGGCGGGCCCGGGCGAGACCGTGCTCGACCTGTGCGCCGGCGCCGGCGGCAAGACCCTCGCTTTGACCGCCGAAATGCGCAATTCGGGCCGCCTCGTCGCCTCCGACACCGACCGGGGCCGGCTCTCCCGGATGGACCTTCGCCTGAGGCGCGCCGGGGTGACGATCGCCGAACCGAGGTTGCTGAACCCGGGCCGCGAGCGCGAGG
>JASLBD010000161.1 GCA_030146745.1 Allosphingosinicella sp.
ATCCCCACAGCCATCTGCGCCGCGTTCACACCGGACACTCCGCCGCCGAGGATCGCGACCTTGGCCGGGGCCACTCCGGGGACCCCGCCGAGAAGGACTCCGCGGCCGCCCTGCTCCTTCTCGAGATAATGGGCGCCGACCTGGATCGACATCCGGCCCGCGACCTCGCTCATCGGCTTGAGGAGCGGCAGCGAGCGGTCGTTGGCGGTCACCGTCTCGTAGGCGATGCAGGTGGCGCCCGACTCCATCAGGCCATTCGCCTGCTCGGGATCGGGCGCGAGGTGGAGATAGGTGAAGAGCAGGTGGCGGGCCTCGAGCAGGGCGATCTCCTGCGGCTGGGGCTCCTTGACCTTCACGATCATGTCGGACTGGCCGAAGGTCGACGCAGCGTCCGGCGCGATACGGGCGCCTGCGTCGATATAGGCCTGGTCGTCGAAGTCGATCCCGAGGCCCGCCTTCGTCTCGACGACCACCTCATGGCCGGCGTCGACCAGCTCGGCGACCGAGGCCGGGGTCAGTCCGACCCGATATTCGTGGTTCTTGATCTCTTTGGGGACGCCGACGCGCATATCCGACTCCTGATGATATTGTCGGGCGGCCCTATAGCGGCGCGAGCCGCCTTTGTCGCCGTTGCGGAAGCGCCTGCCGCCATGCTAGACGCCGCCGCCTTTCCCCCATGACCGACGCCCCCATCGCCTCCGATTCCACCGCGGCCTCTGCGCCCGCGCCCGACGCGCGCGGGCGTTCGCAGGCGCGGCTCGCCCTGGGCGCCATCGGGGTCGTCTTCGGCGATATCGGCACCAGTCCGATCTACGCCTTCCGCGAGGCCTTCACCGGCCACCACCCGCTCGAGGTCAGCGCGCTCAACGTCTTCGGAGTGCTGAGCCTGATCTTCTGGGCGATGGTGATCGTGGTTACCCTCAAATATGTCGTCATCCTGGTCCGCGCCGACAACAAAGGGGAGGGGGGCAGCCTCGCCTTGCTCGCGCTCATCTCGCGCAAGAGCGCAGGCAAGGCGCGCTGGAGCGGCGGCATCATCCTGCTCGGAGTCTTCGCCTGCGCCTTGTTCTACGGCGATTCCATGGTGACTCCGGCCATCTCGGTGCTCGCCTCGGTCGAAGGGCTGGCCGTGGTCGACCCGCGCCTGGCGCCGCTCGTGCTGCCGCTCTCGGCGGGAATCATCGTCGGCCTGTTCGTCGGCCGCAAGGGCGGCACGGCAAGGCTCGGCCGCTGGTTCGGCCCGGTCATCTCCGTCTATTTGCTGACCATCGGACTGCTCGGAGCGCTCTCGCTGGCGCAGCACCCGGAGGTCGCCGCCGCGGTGGACCCGCGCCACGCCTTCCGTTTCTTCGCCGAGCAGCCCTGGCTGGCCTTCCTCGCTCTGGGCTCGGTCGTCCTGGCGGTGACCGGGGCGGAGGCGCTCTACGCGGAAATGGGCCGCTTCGGCCGCCGCCCGATCCGCTACGGCTGGTTCTTCTTCGTCCTGCCCGCCTTGATGCTCAACTATCTGGGGCAGGGAGCCCTGATCCTGGCCGAGCCCAGGGCCGCGGCCGCCCCCTTCTTCCTCCTCGCTCCGAGCGGGTTCGAGCTGCCTCTGGTGCTGCTCACGATCCTCGCCGCCACCATCGCCACCCAGGCGGTGGTCACCGGCGCCTTTTCGGTCACCCAGCAGGCGATCCAGCTCGGCTTCGTTCCGCGCCTCAGGATCGTCCACACCGCCGAGCATGGCGAAATCTACATCCCCGTCGTCAACTGGACCTTGATGACGGCGGCGCTCGTCCTCGTCCTCACCTTCCACAGCTCCTCCGCGCTCGCCTCGGCCTATGGCGTCGCCGTCACCGGGGCCATGCTGATCGACACCTGCCTGCTCGCCGCCCTCATTTCCTCTTTGTGGACGTGGAAGCCGTCGCGGCGGGTGCCGCTTCTGATCCTGTTCCTGGCGGTCGATCTCGTCTTCTTCGGCGCGACCCTCACGAAGGTGCCCGACGGCGGATGGTTCCCGCTCCTGGTCGGGGTGGTCGCATTCATCCTGCTCACCACCTGGGCAAGGGGGCGGCAGCTGATGCGCGCCCATCTCGCCGATTCGGCGATGCCGACCGAGATTTTCATCAAGTCCGCGGCGGGAAGCGTCGTCCGGGTCCCCGGCACCGCGGTCTTCCTGACCACTTCCGACCAGGGCGTGCCGCCCTCCCTGCTCCACAATCTGAAGCATAACCGCTGCCTTCACGAGCGGGTGATGCTCCTCACCGTCGTCATCGAGGACACGCCCCATGTCGAGCCGAACCGGCGCTGCGACCTCACCGATCTCGGCGAGGGCTTCTTCCGGCTGATCCTTCGCTTCGGCTTCATGGAGGACAGCGACCTTCCCGAGGCGCTGGCGACGGTGAGCTGCGGGCGCGACATCAGGATGATGGAGACGAGCTTCTTCCTCTCCCGCCAGACGCTGATCGCGGCTCGCAAGCGGGGCATGCCGGTCTGGCGCGAGCATCTCTTCTCCTGGATGCTGCGCAACGCCGAAAGCGCGATGGAATTCTTCAAGCTCCCGCCCAACCGGGTGGTCGAGCTCGGCAGCCAGGTGGAAATCTGAGCGGTTCCGCGCCTCTCATCGTCACCGCATTGTTCGGCGACGGCGACAATGGCTGGCTGCAGGAGCTGCGCCGGGCCCATTACCCGCCCGAGCGCAACCGGGTGCCCGCCCATCTGACCCTGTTCCGTCACCTTCCGCCGGGCGTCCAGGCCGAGCTCGGGCGGCGCCTCGCCGGCTATGCGGCCACTCCGGCTCCGGCCGCGGCCATCGCCGGCATCGTCGACCTCGGCGGGGGCACGGCTCTGCGGGTCGAGAGCGAGGGGCTGGAGGACATACGCTACGATCTCGCCCTCGCCATGCGCGGCCTGCTGACGCCCCAGGACACGGCGCCGTGGCGGCCCCACATTACCGTGCAGAACAAGGTCGAGCCGAAGCAGGCGAAAGCGCTCCAGGCCCGCCTTCGCGCGGGATTCGAGCGCCGGCCGCTGGCAATCAAGGGACTGGCGCTGTGGCGCTATCTGGACGGCCCGTGGGAGCCGGTTAAGAGCTGGACGTTTCGCGGCTAGTCGAGCTGACCCACCCCGTCGCAGCTATAGTCGAACGCCGCCAGGCCCGCTTCAAGGTGCGACGCGAGCAGGGGCATGTCCATCAGCTCGTCGATACGGCTCTCCGGATCCTCGTCATTGGCCTCGGCGCACGCATCCTCCCACTCGCTCACGTCGTAGGTGCCGCGCCCGACCCAGGCGAGCGCCAGCGTCTCGGCGAGCTGGTCGTCGGCGAGATCGTCGAGGATGGCCCTCAGCTCCTCCTCGACTCCGCTGTTGAGCTCGTCCTCGAGGACGGAAAGCGCCTCGCCGCCCTCGTCGTCGAAATCGTCGACATTGTCGGCATCCTCGTCGGGGTCCTGGGCAGGGACCTGCGCCTCGTTCTCCCGGGCGCGGATGATGATCCTGCACAGGCTCTCCAGGGGGGTCAGCAGTTCCATATTTCGTCTCCAGTCGGCCCGCAAACGACAGGAGGGGCGAGCGGGTTCCAGACCCGAAAGGGCGCAGGGCGGGCTTGCAAAGGGGGGGCGCCCGCTCCAGTTGACCGGCCGCGCGCCCGTTCCTATAGCGCCCACGCCCGGCACCGCCGGAGCCCGATGGGGCGGAGTAGCTCAGCTGGTTAGAGCAGCGGAATCATAATCCGCGTGTCGGGGGTTCAAGTCCCTCCTCCGCTACCATTCCTGCAAATCCCCTCGGCGTCCACGTCTGCGATTTCGCCACCCGCCGGGAGGTCCCGACCCGAGCCATCGGCACTCGGCTCGCCGATGGCGGCGCGGATTCGTTCCGCGACCAAGCAATTTTTCGGGTCCGATGCCGCCAATATGGACCAGATTGTGGATTTCACGCCGGAACCGACCGGCTCGAGGCCGGCCGAATCGGCGCCGGCTCGCTCATCGCCGGCAACCGGGCCTTCAACTGAACAGGGTTAGGACGGCTTTAATCGGCCGGCGTTCATGGCCCGGGACGACGGGGTTGGCCCTCGAGGCTATAGGGTCTGCTGAAAAATGCAGGAGACAGATTGAAATCGGCTGTGCAATGAACCGATTCGGATTAATTTCGTGGTAGACCGTCGTTTTGCGAGGGTCAGTCGATTGGGGATCGTCAGTTTCGATGGGTTTCGGCGCTAGGCTTGCGGAGGAAAGGAAGCGGCTCGGCCTCAAGCAGGCCGAGTTCGCGTCGCTTGTTGGAACCGACGTTCCCAAGCAGAGCCTCTATGAGAACGACCGGCGGGAATTGCGCGCCGACTATCTGTCGCGGCTGGCCGCGGCGAAGGTGGACGTGGTCTACGTGCTCACCGCCAAGAGAAGCGAGGGGGCTTGGCTCGGCGAAGAGGCCAGCCAGCTCCTCTCCGCCTATCTCGCCTTGCCCGAGGACCTGCAGGAAGCCGTGCTCCGGCTCGTCGGCGACCTCAACCGCCATTTCGCCCTGGGAAGCCGTACCCTCCATTCCGGCCGCCAGGACTATCGCCCGGGGGAGCCGGACTAGGCGCCGGCGCGTTCGCAGCGGATGGCCGGGCCCAATTTGCGAATCGGCACCGCCGGCTGGACGATCCCCGCTTTGGCCGCCGATGCCTTCCCCCGCGAGGGCAGCAGCCTCGAACGTTACTCGGCCCGCCTCGATTGCGCCGAGATCAACTCCTCCTTCCACCGATCGCA
>JASLBD010000269.1 GCA_030146745.1 Allosphingosinicella sp.
GCTCGCGCCCGTTCTTGCGGGCCCCGAACATCGGGATGTTGTCCATCGGGCCAGGGCGGTAGAGCGAGACGAGCGCGATGATGTCCTCGAACGTCGTCGGCTTCACGGCAGCAAGGGTACGCCGCATGCCTTCGGATTCGAGCTGGAAAACGCCGACCGTGTCGCCGCGCTGGAGGAGCTTGTAGACCTCCTCGTCGTCCCAGGCGAGTCGGTCGAGATCGGCATCCACTCCGCGATTCGCCAGCATCTGAACGGCCTTCTGGAGCACCGACAGGGTCTTGAGGCCGAGGAAGTCGAACTTCACCAGCCCCGCCGCCTCGACATATTTCATGTCGAACTGGGTGACCGGCATGTCCGAACGGGGATCGCGGTAGAGCGGGACGAGCTGGTCGAGCGGGCGATCGCCGATGACCACTCCGGCGGCGTGGGTGGAGGCGTGGCGGGGCAGACCTTCGAGCTTCATCGCCAGGTCGAACAGGCGGCGCACCTGCGAGTCGTTCTTATATTCGGCGGCGAGCTCGGTGACACCGTTCAGCGCCCGCTCCAGGGTCCAGGGGTCGGTCGGATGGTTGGGGATCGCCTTGGCAAGCCTGTCCACCTGCCCGTAGGGCATCTGGAGGACCCGCCCGGTATCCTTGAGGACGGCGCGCGCCTTCAGCTTCCCGAACGTGATGATCTGGGCGACCTTGTCGCTGCCGTAGCGATTCTGGACGTAGCGGATGACCTCGCCGCGCCGGGTTTCGCAGAAGTCGATGTCGAAATCCGGCATCGACACGCGCTCGGGATTGAGGAAGCGCTCGAACAGAAGTCCGAGCCGGATCGGATCGAGATCGGTGATTGTGAGCGCCCAGGCGACGACCGAGCCCGCGCCCGAGCCGCGGCCCGGCCCGACCGGAATGTCATTCTCCTTTGCCCATTTGATGAAGTCCGCGACGATCAGGAAGTAGGCCGAGAACCCCATCCGGACGATGATGTCCGCTTCATAGTCGAGCCGGTCGAAATAGGCTTTGTACTTCTGCTCGAAAGCCGGATTCGAACCCACCCCGTTCGGGCTGAGCTTGTCGAAGCCCCTGCCTTCATCGTCGGGGTCGCCGCAGGAAGCAGAAAGGCCTTCGACAGGCTCAGGCCGAACGGAGCTTCCTTCGAGAATCTTCAAACGCTCGATCAGCCCGGCGCGGGCGTCGCGGTGCAGCTGCTCGGCTTCCGCCTCGGTGTCGCCGGCGATGCTGGGGAGGATCGGCTTGCGCCTGGGCGCCCCGAAGGCGCAGCGGCGGGCGACGACGCCCGTATTCTCGATCGCCTCGGGCAAGTCCGCGAACCGCCGCCGCATCTCGGCCGCGGGCTTGAGCCAGGCCTCTTCCGAGGAGCGGATGCGGTCGTCGCGGTCGAGCTGGCTCGACTGGGCGATGCACAGCATGGCGTCGTGCGCCTGGTGGAAATGGGCCTCCGAATAAGCGGCGGGATTGGTCGCGACGAGCGGCAGATCATGCTCGTAGGCGAGCTCGATCAGCCTCGGCTCCGCGCGCGTTTCGACAGGATCGCCGCGCCGGCTCAGCTCGATGTAGAGACGGCCCGGGAAAAGCGCCTTCAGGCGGGCCAGGATGTCGAGCGCCGTGCTTTCCTGCTCCTCGGCGAGCAGGCGCGCCAACGCTCCCTCGGCGCCGCCGGTCAGGGCGATCAGCCCCTCGCTTCGGCCCGCAAGCGCGTCGAGGCTGACATGGGCCGGCTCCTCGACCGGCCGGCCGAGATGCGCGGCCGAAACAAGGGAGCACAGATTGTCGTAGCCGCGGTCATTCTGGGCGTAGAGGCCAACCCAGTCGAGCGCGGGCTGCCCCCCGGCGCAACCGGGGCGGGCGACGGCGAGCATGGTTCCGACGATCGGCTGCACGCCCGCTTCCCGGCAAGCGTCCGTGAAGGCCATGGCGGCGTAGAGGCCGTTCCTGTCGGTCAGAGCGGCGGCTGGAAATTCGAGCCTTTTCGCCTGCCTGGCGATGGCCTTGGGCTCGATCGAACCTTCCAGCATGGTGTAGCAAGAGAAGATGCGCAGTGGGACGTAGAGGCCGGCCATGACGTCACTATGGTGACTGCCGCGCGGCGATGGAAGCGCGTAGCGCGGGGTTTTCCACACCTATTCTCGACGAATGCAGGACGACGTCCGCTCAGTCCCCCCGGCCGATATTCCTGAGCTCCGCCATTCGCGACGCGTAGGTGGAACTGACGCAGCTCTCGCTCCGGCATTGCTCGCGTCGGCCCAGGAAAGCGTCGCGGCTTCGGCGCAAATGGCCTCTCGTCGCGGGTTCCGCTTCGGACATAAGGTCGTAATAGAGCGAGGCCATGGCCCGGTCCTGCGCGGCGAGCCGCGGCGAGGAGCAGATCATCTTCTCGGTCCGGGTCTTGGCGTGGCGGCAGTTGAAGCTGGGACGCACGGTGACCCGCGCCGCGGGGGCCGGCGCGGGCGCCGGTGCGGGCGATTTCTCCGCCGTGCGTACCGGGGGAGGCGGTGCTGGGCGCGGTTCGGGGCTCGGCTCGGGCTCGGCGACGGGTGGCATGAGCACCGGCTCCGCCGCGGCGGCGGGCGGCGGCGGCAGCCGCTTCGGCCCCCCCGCCTCCAACCTGGTCGTCGACCCGTTGAGGCCGAAGGTGGCGAGCCGGTAGATGATCGGCTCGGCGCCATCCATCTGGTAGACGAGGCCGCTTCCGTCGACCGCCGCCTGGGCGGCATATTCGACCTCGGCGTCGAGGCGCCTCTTGCCGTCGAACGCATTCTCGGCCCCCGGTGGAAGCTCGAGTATGAAGCGCCCGGTGCAGACGGTGACGTTGAGCTCCTCATCCCGGCTCTTGACCACCGGCGCCTCCATCCGGACCACCGCGGCGGCGGCGAGCGGATCGAGGTTGCGCGGGTCCGAATTGCGGATCCGGGCGGCTTCGTCGAAGACCAGCTCCTTCAGGCGATCATAAGTCGCGTCGGAGGCGCAGGCCTTGCGGATCCGCTCCCTTTGCTCGCTGGCGAGCTGCGCCTTCGATTTCTCGGCGGGCGGATCCTTCTTCTTCATCCAGTCGCACCCGCCGAGCAGAGCGGAGGTTCCCGCGACCAGCAACAGGGCCTTACGCAACGCCATCATATTCGCTCCAGCCGTTTCGCTATCCGCCGCCAACGCAGCAGGAGAGGC
>JASLBD010000284.1 GCA_030146745.1 Allosphingosinicella sp.
GCCCATCTCTTCTCGGTCTCGCTGGTTCGAGAAGTCTTCGCCAAGCAGATGCAGCAGGGCAAGGGGCCGGCGGTTCCGGGCATGGGGGCGCCGGCGGGCAACGCCTGATCGGCCCTGGCCGTCATCCCGGACTTGATCCGGGATCCATGAACACCGGTACGAGGGATCTCCCTCGGCCGTGCTCATGGATTCCGGCCTTCGCCGGAATGACGAGGCGGCGGTCGTCATCTGCCTGCCGCCTCACCCGTCCTCGACCAGCTCGGCGACGACCGCGGCGGCGTCGACGCCCAGGACCCGGGCGATGACGATGAACTCGGACACCTCAAGTCGCCGCTCGCCCCTCTCGTAATTGGAGACGAAGGATTGCGGGCGTCCCAGCCGGTCGGCGAGGTCCGCCTGGCGCAGGCCGCGCGCCCGCCGCGCTTCGAGAAGACGCCGGCGAAGCCGGTCGGCGGGGCGCTCGCCACCCGGCGGCGGCGGAGGCTCCTTCGCCTGCGCCTTGCCGCCGAGGCGGACGAGCTCGTCCGCCAGCCGCTCGAGCTCGGCGCCGAGCCGCGCCAGGCTTGTCTGTTCCCTGCTTCCCACGCTCGCACTTCCCCACGTTAAGCGAAATCCACCCACATGGACTAGTTGCTTTACGTTGGGTTGTCGAGGCCGCAGTGGAACGAATTCGGGCCGTCGCGGCGGCCGCCGCGCCGATGCCATGGCCACACTCGCTCCGGACCTCTCCCGCTATTCCCGCGTCGCTGTCTGGCTGCACCGGATCCCGCTCCCAGGCTCGCGGACCGAGGACGCTCACGAACTTTGGGAGAAGGTTCACGTGACCCTCGCTTATACCGCTTTGGCACTCCTCGCCCTTCATGCCGCCGGAGCGCTCAAGCACCATCTTGACGGCCGCCGCCACCTGAGCGGAGGGATGGCGCCCTGGGCGCGGAGGGGCGAACCGCGCCCTTGAAACCTTCCAGGACTTTCATACATTTAACCTGACGCGCCGACGTATTTCCCCCTTTGCGACGGCGCGTCGCGCCCCTCGGGGCGCTCCTCCCTGAACCTGGCCACCCCGCGAGCATCGCGGGGTGGTCTTTTCATTTGGGAGGCTCGTCGGCCGGACGCCCCGCCTCGGCTTGCGCGTCCCTGACGCGCTGGCCATGAGCCTCGGTGGCGCCGTCGAGAAGGCGGTCCGACGTCTCCAGAGCGGCTTGCGGGGTCAGAAGCACGCCGACTCCGTCCGGTCCTTGGACCGCCACGTTGCCATCTTCCACCGTCACTTCACTGGGCGTGTCGTATATTTTTCCCATGACGCAATAGCGTCCTGGCCCGGCGCCGGTTCCCCGGAGGCAGCGCCGGCCGCCTAGGTGCGGCTGAGCGACCGCAGAAAATGCGGGGTGCCAAGCCCGTCGACGATCTTGACCGCCGTGGCGCCGAAGCGGTTCTGCATGTCGGGAAGCTGATCGGTCGCGTAGCGGGTGGCGGCGCCGAGATCGTCGAAGGCCTCGCTTCCCATGGTCAGCGGTCCCCTCATCCACATGACTTTGAAACTCATGAACAGTCTTTCGCGGAGTGGAAGCCTTCACCTAGCAGATAGGCGTTAACCGACCCTGCCGGCGGATTGCCTTCCGCGATTGGTTGGTCAGCCGGCCCCGTTCGGCGCTGCACCGTGGCGGAGGGCCGCCCCGTTCGTTCCCTGAGGCAGCCCGGGGAGGAATTAAGGTCCGGCCTAGAAGCTCGGATCCTTTTCGACGCAGTCGGCGAAGAGGCGGGCCATGGCGGCGCTGCCGGCAATGGGAAAGGCCCGGACGAGCTTGCCGGCCCGCATTATCTCCAGCCTGCGCCCGCTGGCGAGGGCGGCGATATACGGCTTCTGGGCGATGCCCAGGCGGTAGCTCGGCCCGGGCTTGCCGTCATATTCCTCCAGCATGTTCGAATGCATGGCGCTGCGTATGCGGCGGCCGTCGATGCGCACCTCCAGGTCGTAATGACGTTCGGCGGCGGCCTCGTCGTCGAGGTCGAGGGGCGGGAGGCCCGGCGCCCACAGGATGAGGCTGTCGGAATGGTCGTCCCATTTGGCGAGGCGCATCGAGAGCCGTTCGCCGCTCTCGAGCTCGCGGATCGCCATGCAGTAATTGCCGGCCTCGCCGTAATACCAGCCGTTGGCGAGGCGCCGCGGAGTCTCGACGGGAGGGCGCGCGGCGGACGGCACGGCGGCGAGCAGGATCGCCAGGGCGAGGAGGGAAGGCGCGTGCATTCCTACTCGGCGGCGATCGCTTCGGGCGGGTCAAGCGCGGCGGCGGCGAGCGCCTCGGCGATGGCGGCGATGAGTCGGGCGACCCGGTCGAAGCCGGGGCCGGTCGTGCGCAGATCCGGAGCGAGATAGAGGGAGCGGTCGAGCTCGAGCTGCAGCGCGTGGACTGCGCAAGCCGGACGGCCGTGCCGCTCGGTAATGTGGCCGCCGGCATAAGGTGCGTTGCGGGCGACCTTGAATCCCGCCGAGCGCGCCGCGCCCTCCGCGGCGGCGACCAGGGCTTCGGCCATGCTCCCGCCGTGGCGGTCGCCGAGCACGACCGGGGCCTCGCCCTCGCCGCCGCGCGGCGGCATGGAATGGCAATCGAGCAGGATGGCGATTCCGAAACGGGCCTTGGCGGCCTGCAGCTCCGCCTCGAGCGCGGCATGATAGGGGCGATGGATTAGCTCCACGCGCCGGGCGACCTCGGCCGCGGCGATGCGCTGCCGCCAGATCGCTCCCGATCCCGCGATCCGCGCCGGAATTAGGCCGAGGCCGCCGCGGGTCCGCGGGGATTCGACCGTCGAGTCGGCGGCCGGCCGCGGCTGCACCATGGCCGGATCGAGCTCGCGCTCGTCCCGGTTGAGATCGATTTCGGCGCGGGGCGCGTCGGCGATCAGGGCCGCCGCCCCGCCCTCGACCGCGCGCCAGACGAGCCGGTCGACGAGCCGGTCTTCCAGGCTTTCGAGCCGGGCCCGCGAGAGCCGCGCGGAGGCGAGCAGCCCGTCGGAATAGGCCCGGCCGGCATGGGGCACGGAAACGACCACCGGGGAGCTCGGCTTTTCCGGCCCGAGGCGGCGGAAAGGGGGCGTGGAGTCGCGCATTTGCATCTGCAACGTAAGTAGTCCGGATTTGGCACGCAATCGTCTTCCGACGTCCGAAAGCGCCCGTCCGGCGCGGCCGCGCTGGAAAAGCGCAGCGCCTTCGGGCATAGAAAGAGGCGGCGGGGGCGCATCGGGCGCGGCCGGTTCAGGGGCATTCATGGTCAGGATATTGCTGGCGGAGGACGATGCGTCGATGCGAGCCTATCTCGGCCGGGCGCTGGAGCGCGCCGGTTACGAGGTGGTCCCGGTCGACCGCGGCACCGCCGCTTTGCCGCTGATCGAGGCGGAGAGCTTCGACCTGCTTTTGACCGACATCGTCATGCCCGAGATGGACGGGATCGAGCTCGCCCAGAGGGCGGCCGCGATCGCGCCCGAGATGCGGGTGATGTTCATCACCGGCTTCGCCGCGGTGGCGCTCAAGGCCGGCAAGTCGGCGCCGAGCGCCAAGGTCCTCTCCAAGCCCTTCCACCTTCGCGACCTCGTCGCCGAGGTCGACCGCCTGTTCCAGACCGAGGACCAGCACGGGCGGCTTTGACCCCCCCCCGGTAGAACTTCGCCTCCCAGGCGCCCGAATTCCCTCCTTAACGAAACCTACAGAGCCTTGCGCTATCAAAACCGTGGGGCAGCGGGACCGGGGGCTTGGGACCATAGATGAAGCACGTGGGTGCGAAGATGCTGGGGGGAGCGGTCGAGCTTGGGCTCGAGCGAAGCACGCTCGTTGCCTGTCGCGGCAATGCGGCCGAAGCGGCGCGGAGCCGAAGCGCCGACCAGCTGCGCAGAATTCTCGACCATATTCCGCAGATGGTCTGGTCGGCCCGGCCTGACGGTCATCATGATTATTACAGCCGGCTCTGGTACGGCTTCACGGGCGTGGAAGAGGGGTCGACGGACGGCGATTCCTGGAAGGAGTTGTTCCACCCGGACGACCGCGAGCCGGCCTGGGCCATGTGGCGCCATTCGCTCGAAACGGGCGATCATTACCAGATAGAATATCGGTTGCGGCACCATTCCGGCGAGTATCGCTGGGTATTGGGCCGGGCCTGGCCGGAGCGGGATGCGGACGGGCGGATCGTGCGCTGGTACGGCACCTCCACCGACATCCATGCTCAGAAGCTGGCGCATGCCGTGATGGGCGAAACCGAGGAGCGATACCGGCTCGCACTGCGTGCGACCCAGGACGCGATCTGGGATTGGGACCTCGCGACCGATCAGGTGTTATGGAACGATGCGCTGAGGAGCGTTTACGGTCACTCCCTGGACAAGAACGAGAGCACCGCGAGCTGGTGGCTCAGCCAGGTACATCCCGACGATCGTGCCCGGGTCCGCGACAGCATCCACCGGGTCGTCGAAGGCGACGGCCGGATCTGGACGGCGGAATATCGGTTCAGGCGCTCGGACGGCCATTTCGCCGACGTGCTCGACCGAGGCACCGTCCTGCGCGACGAGACCGGGCGCGCGCTTCGGATGATCGGTGCGCTGCTCGATCTGTCGGAGCGAAAGCGAAGCGAGGAAGCGCTTCGCGCCAGCGAGCTGCTTCACCGCAGCGTCATCGAGGCGAGCGCGGATTGCATCAAGATCATGAGTCTCGACGGACGGCTCGATCATATGAATGGCCCCGGCGTGGCGCTGCTGGAGCTTCCCGATTTCGAATCCGTCCGGGGCGAGAACTGGGCGCAGCTCTGGCCGAAGTCGGCCCGCAAGACAGTCGAGGCTGCTCTTTGCGAGGCCCGTAACGGAAATCTCTTCCGATTCACCGAATTCTGCCCGACCGCGAAGGGAACCCCCAAATGGTGGGACGTGGTCGTCACGCCGATGGCGAACGAGCAAGGCGAGGTCACCCGGCTGCTCTCGATAGCCCGTGACATCACCTGCAGTCGCGAGACCGCGGAGCGGCTTCGGTGGTCGAGCGAGCATGATGCGCTGACGGATCTTCCGAACCGCCGGTCATTCCACTCGCATCTGCAGGCCGCGACGTTGCGCGCCATGGAATCCGGGCAGATGGTCGGGCTCCTGCTGCTCGATCTGGACCACTTCAAGCATGTCAACGACACGCTCGGGCATCTGGCGGGCGACCACCTCCTGAAGACGTTCGCAAAACGCCTCAAAAGCTGCGTCCGGACGACCGACATGGTGGCACGGCTGGGCGGCGACGAGTTCGCGGTGATCCTCGACGGAGTCGAAGGACGCGAGGATTTGCTCAAGGCGGGAGGATCCATCCTGGCGCGCCTCGATGCGCCGATCCGCTTCGACGGCAGGGCCGTCAGCGCGGGGGCCAGCATCGGCGGAGCCTTGTTTCCGGCGGATGCCTCGAACGCCAACGAACTGTTCAAGAACGCCGACACGGCACTCTATGCGCTCAAGGCCTCGGGCCGGGGCGGAACCCGCATGTTCCACAACTATATGCGCGAAGAGGCCCAGAAGGCGGCCTCGCAGCTCAGCCTCGCGCGCATAGCGATTTCCGAAAAATCGATCGTTCCGCATTACCAGCAGAAAGTGGACCTCGAAAGCGGCCGGATCCGCGGCTTCGAAGCGCTGCTCCGCTGGCAGCATCCGCGCCTGGGACTCCAGCTGCCGGAAACCGTCGCCGAGGCCTTCAAGGATTATGAGCTCGCCTCCAAGATAGGGGCGCTCATGCAGCACAGGATCTTCAGCGACATGGTCCGCTGGCGCAAGGCCGGGGTCGACGTCGGCCGGGTTTCGATCAACGCCGCCCCGGCGGAGTTTCTCCGCGACGATTTCGCCGAGCGCTTCCTCGCGCGACTCGCGGAATATGAGCTGGAGGAGGATTCCGTGGAGGTGGAGGTGACGGAACATGTGTTTTTGGACCGGGGCGCGGAATATGTCGCGCGCGCCCTGAATGTCCTGAACAGCTATCGGGTGCGGATATCGCTCGACGACTTCGGCACAGGCTATTCGTCCTTGTCCCATCTGCGCGATTTCCCGGTGGACGTCGTGAAGATCGACAGATCTTTCGTGGCCCGAATGGTGGACCAGGCGGATATCGCCTCGATCGTCTCGGCCGTGCTGGATCTGGCCGCGAGCCTGGGCATAGAGGTCGTCGCCGAGGGCATCGAGACGGAGGAACAGGCGGAGCTGCTCCGTCGCAAGAATTGCAGCCTGGGCCAGGGCTATTTGTTCGGAAGAGCGGTGGCCCCGGACGAAGTGGCGGTCCTGCTGGGAAGGTGACCCGCCCGCGCCGCGCGCTCGAGTTCGCGGCGGGCTGAAAGGCGCCGAGGGCGGGTTGCACCGGCCCGAGGTGCTCGCTACATGGCGCCCCAGTGGGCGTGTAGCTCAGTGGTAGAGCACTGTGTTGACATCGCAGGGGTCGCAAGTTCAATCCTTGCCACGCCCACCATTAAAGCCCCGGAAATCCGCGGATTTCCGGGGCTTTTTGAATCCGGCCGGCGCCGTTGCGAAGCGCAGTCAGATGTTGCTGGTCGTGACGATCACGGTCGCGCCCGGGAAGCGGTTCAGGAACTGCCGGATGACGTCGGAGCAGGAAGGGCAGGGCGCCCGCTCCGTGTACATTCGGATTGTGATCTTCGAATAATCGGATACCGGCATTCGAGAGGCCCGGATCTGCCGGGCGATATGCTCGAGCAGGATCCGCTCCGTATCGTGCTCGCGCGGCAGACCCCTGTGGGAGAAAGCGGTGAATTCGGGCGCATCGGGCAGGTGGGTCATGCCCGGATATTGCTGGCGGTTGCTCTTGGTAGCCAGAACCTGCGAGCTGTCTCCCATCCGGACTTCGGCAATGGCGACGTTGCGGTCCGGCGAGAAGCCCAGCATCTGGCGGTAGGCGTCGGCCATCCTCCGGCCGTAATCGGCATCGATGCCGCCCTGGGCGTCGCTGGGAATGACCGGAGCATCGGTGACGATCACCGAATATTCGGGAGTGATCTCCACCTCCCGCATTCGCGCGCTGGCCGATGGCGGCCCGCCCTCGTCGACCCCCGGCATTGCGAGCGGCTCCATCAGCCGCTGCTCCGGCAGATCGCCGACGACCTGCTGGGATTCGCCGAGGTCCCTGTTCGCCGAAAAAAGCCAGCGTTCCCGACGCCGCCGACGGTCCGCCGTCGCTTCGTCAGGTGGGGGGCCTTCGGCGATCAGGCGGCGGATCGCATCGCCATAATCGTCGTGCAGCAGGGCAATCAGCCGGCGGACCGGCTCGGAGCCTTCCTTCTTCGGCTTGGGCTTGGGCAGCGCTTTGGCGACGTCCTCCAGCGCTTCGTGAAGCGGATGGCCGGGCGGCAGCAGATCGACCGCCGCCTGGACGCGTCTGGTGAGGTCGACGCGCTGATCGGGCGTTATCGAGACGCTGAGCGCCTTCAGGTAGGCGCCCGGATCCTGATCCACGTCATCGGCCGGCGCCTGGCCCTCCGCCTCGTCCTCATCGTTGAGCGAGCGCGCTTCGAGCTTGTCCGGAACTTCGTCGTCGGCCACTCGGGTCTTCGCGACGCTTTCCGGTTCGTCGCCGGCGGGGGGCGCCGACGGCGGAGTGCCGCCTTCCCCGGAGCCCGGCGCGCGCGCGCGAAAGCCCATCTGGCGGTTCAACTCGTCCATGACCGCTTGCGAGCGTATCGCCTGCTGATCGCCCCGACCGCCAACTCCGCTGGTCATCGGCCCGCCCAGCTCCCCGAGCACCGCGTCGGGGGCGGCGAGACTCGGATCGCCGGTCGTGGCGGCGAGATGGGCGAGGAAAGCCTCGAACACGGTGCCGCGATTCCCGAACGCGTCCATCGTGCCGAAGGGCTGGTCGCCGGCGAGGAGTGCGCGATAATCG
>JASLBD010000295.1 GCA_030146745.1 Allosphingosinicella sp.
CCGCCCAGCAGGCGACGACGATCATCGCGGCGCCCGCCAGGGTCAGGGGCTGGACCGGCTCGGCGAAGACCAGCCAGCCGAAGATCGCCGCCCACAGGAATCCGGTATATTCGACCGGCGCCAGCCGCTGGGCCTCGGCCCTGGCATAGGCCCAGGACAGGAGCATGAGCGAGCCGAAGGCGAGCGCCGCGGCGGCGAGGAGGGCGGGCAGATGGGCCGGCGGCGGCGGGGTCGCCAGGAAGGGCGCGGCGAGGAGGAAGCACAAGGTCATGATCAGGGCGGTGAAGAAGGCGATCTCCACCGGCCCGGCGAGCTGCGCCTGCTGCCGCATCAGGATGATGTTCCAGCCGTAGAGGCCCGCCGAGACGAGAATGGAGAGCGAGCCGAGCAGGGCCTCCCGCCCGAGCTCGGCCTGCGCCTGCCCGGTGAGGATCACGGCGACCCCGGCGAAGCCGAGCAGGGAGGCGAGGATGGCGGCGCGCTCGATCCGCTCCTTAAGCAGCACGGCGGCGAGATAGAGCGCGAGCAGCGGGGCGACGAAGGCGAGCGCGATCGCCTGGGCCATCGGGACCCGCGCCAGCCCCCAGAAGAAGGTCATGGCCATGACGCTGCCCATGATCCCGCGGATCAGGTGGAACCGCATCGCGGCCCGGGCCGGGCGCGGCGAGCGGCGCAGGAAGTAGACCGCGCCGCCGATGGCGGCCCCGGCCAGGGTCCGCCAGAGCAAGGCGTTGTAGGTGCCGATGGCCAGCGACAGGCCCTTCATCAGAGCGTCCATCGTCGAGAAGAGCGCGATTCCGGCCGTCGCCACAGCGAAGGGGACGATGGGCCGGGGGTGCAGGTCGGGCGCGCTCATTCGCCGCCGATAGCGGCGGCTGCGGCCGCCGTCACGCCCTTCACCTCGTCATGCCGGACTTGATCCGGCGTCCACCTATCTCCTCCTGAAGCCGCTGAAAGAAGGTAGACCCCGGATCAAGTCCGGGGTGACGAATTAGTAGATGCGCATCGTGTTGCCGCGAATCTCGATCGAGAAGCGGCCCAGGTAATTCTGACCGAGAAGCGAGACCTCGCTTCCTTCCAATATCGCGCCCTCGATCTGGCGGGCCGCCTTGCCGTCAAGGCTGACCTTGTCGAGCGTCACGAACTTGCCGCGCACTGCTCCCGACGCGCCCATCCCGACCTGCTCATATTCCCCGCTGTCGAAGGCGAGCCCGACCCGCCTCGCGTCCTTCTCGGTAAGAGCGACGCCCGAGGCTCCGGTATCGACCAGGAACCGGACGAGCTCGCCGTTGACCTCGACGTCGGCATAGAAATGGCCGCCGCCGCTTCGCTCGAGCACCGTCTCCTTCGGCTCGCCGCCCTCGGCTACCGGCGAGGCCGTGGGCGCGGCGGGCGCCGTCGAGCGGCCCGACGGCCAGGAAAGGCCGATGATCGTTCCGACGGCGATCATGAGGAAGAAGGCTTTCTGCATCGCCCGAAGCTAGCGCGGGACGGTGAAGGAAGGCCTAAAGGCTATTCCGCCGGATGGACGTGCGGGCGGCGATATTGCGGCCAGGCGTCGCGGGTCACCTTGAGCGAGGAGCGGAAGAAGAGGAAGGCGATGACCGCCGCGATGGCGATGTCCGGCCAGGGCGAGGCGGTGGCCGAGACCAGGACCGCCGCCGCCAGAACGCCGATATTGGCGAAGACGTCGTTGCGCGAGCATTCGAACGTGCTCGACAGGTTCACGTCGTGGCGCCGGTAGGGCCAGAGCAGCCCGACGCAGCTCAGATTGACGATCAGGGCCATGCCGCCGAAGATCAGCATGATCCCGGACTGGGGCGGCTGGCCCCAGACGATCTTGAGGACGATCTGGACGATCACCCCCAGCCCGAGGGCGAGGATGAAGCCGGCCTTGGCGAGCGCCATTCCGGCCCTCCACCTGAGGCTCCGGTTGAGCGCGTAGAGGCTGATCCCATAGACGAGCCCGTCGCCGAGCATGTCCACCGAATCGGCCATCAGAGCCGCCGAATCGGCGATTATCCCGGCTCCGAACTCGAGCACGAACATCATCAGATTGAGCATCATCACCACGACGAGGACCCGGCGAATGTCCTTGTGAAGTGCGATCCGCTCGAGCTCATGGCCCTTTTCGTGGCAGCAATGGGCGCTCATTCCGCCGCGTCCGGGATCGGCGTGTCGATCATCGCCCCTTCGATCTCGGCCGCCTTCGCTTCGACCAGCCGGACGATGTGGTCGACCATCTCCTCGTCGCGGACATGGTGGTCGGTGACCCCGGACAGGTAGACCATATGCTTGCCGTTGCCGCCGCCGGTGATGCCGATGTCGGTCTCGCGCGCCTCGCCGGGACCGTTGACGACGCAGCCGAGGACGGAAAGGGACATGGGCGTGCGTATATGCGCAAGCCGCCCTTCCAGAGCCTGAACGGTGCGGATGACGTCGAAGCCCTGGCGGGCGCAGCTCGGGCAGGAGACCACCCGGACCCCGCGGTTGCGGATGCCGAGGCTCTTGAGGATCTCGAATCCGACCCGCACCTCCTCCTCGGGCTCGGCCGAAAGCGAGACCCGGATCGTGTCGCCGATGCCGAACCAGAGCAGGGCGCCGATCCCGATCGAGGATTTGACGGTTCCTCCGATCAGCCCTCCCGCCTCGGTGATCCCGAGATGGAGCGGGCAGTCGACCGCTTCGGCGAGCTGCTGGTAGGCGGCGACCGCGAGGAAGACGTCGGAGGATTTGACCGCCACCTTATATTCGCGGAAATCATGGTCCTCGAGCAGCCGGATATGGTCCAGCGCGCTCTCGACCAGCGCCTCCGGGCAGGGCTCGCCATATTTTTCCAGGAGGTCGCGCTCCAGGCTTCCGGCATTGACCCCGATCCGGATCGCGCAGCCGTTTGCCTTGGCCGCGTTCACGACCTCGCGCACCCGGTCGGCGGAGCCGATATTGCCCGGGTTGATCCGAAGGCAGGCGGCGCCGGCGTCGGCGGCCTCGAGCGCGCGCTTGTAGTGGAAGTGGATGTCCGCGACGATCGGCACCCGCGCCGCCCGGACGATCTGCCGAAGCGCCCGGGTCGAATCCTCGTCGGGGCAGGAGACCCGGACGATGTCCGCGCCGGCCTCCTCGCAACGGCGGATCTGATCGACCGTCGCCCGCACGTCCGCCGTCACCGTGTTGGTCATGGTCTGGACGGTGACCGGCGCGTCGCCGCCCACGGGCACGGAGCCGACCATGATCTGGCGGGAGGGACGGCGCGCAATGTCGCGCCACGGGCGGAGGCTCATTCCCCCCATATAGGCGGTTGAAAGAGCTGGCGAAAGCCGCACCGAAAATGAAGAGAATGCGGTGAGGCGGTGGAGCGGGGGTGCAGGGGATGTCCCCTCTCCCGTCCTTACGGGAGAGGAGGGGCCCGC
>JASLBD010000314.1 GCA_030146745.1 Allosphingosinicella sp.
GGCGGCTGCGAAGCCCGCCGCGACCCCGCCGAAGCCCCAGATCAAGCTCACCTACAAGGACCAGCGCGACTACGACCTCCTCCCGGACCGGATCCACGAGCTCGAGGCGCAGATCGCGCGGGACGAGGCGGCGCTAGGCGACCCGGATCTCTACACGAGGGATCCGAAGCGCTTCGCGGCCCTGACGGCGGCGATCGACAAGGCGCGGGCGGAGCGGGACGCCGCTGAGGAACGGTGGCTGGAACTGGCGGAGAGGCTGGAGGCGCTGGCGGGCTGATAACCCCTCTCCCGCCTTCCGCGGGAGAGGGAGGGGCCCGCGAAGCGGGAGGGTGAGGGTCTCTAGCAATGAGTCAGACAGACCCTCACCTCCCATCGCTTCGCGACGGGCCCCTCCTCTCCCGTGAAGGACGGGAGAGGGGGTTTCCTACCGGCAGCTCGTCCCCGGCCCTTCGTCCAAATCGAGGCAGCGCCCGTCGATCGACCCAGTCGGGATCGTCACCCCGATCGTCGCCGCCAGCGTCGGCAATATGTCCGCCGTCTCCACCGCAAGCGGCTGCTCGAACGGCCTCATCCCCTTGCGCCAGAACAGGATCGGCACCTTGCGGTCGTAATCCCAGGGGCTGCCGTGGGTCGAGACGTAGCCGCGGCTGGTGTCGAAGATCGGGGTCACCCGCGGCTTCAGGAGGACGATGAAGTCGCCCGAACGCTCCGGATCGAAGCTTGCCTTGGCGCGCTGGATCAGGCTCCAATTGTCGGGCGATCCGGAGGGACGGGGCGCCGCCGCCAGCTCGGCCTTGGTGAACACCGCCGCCACCTGCGGGTGGCGCTTGTAGGTCGCGATGGCCTCGCGAACCACCCGGGCCCGCTGCGCGGCCGTAAGCTTGCGGTCGACATACATGTCGCCGAACGCTCCGTCGCCATAGAGGACATCGCCGCTCAGCTTCAGCTTCGCCGCCAGCGACTTGGCCATGTTGCCCGCGTTGAGCGCCGGATCGACCCGCATCGCGTCGCCGGCGGCATGCTCGCGGTGGCGCTCGGGAATGTCGTGGCCGCCATGGTCGGCGGTGAGCATGACCAGATAGTCGATCCCGGTCGCGTCCAGCGTACGGAAGAAGTCGCCCAGCGCTTCGTCCAGGGCCATCAGCTGGATGCACATCTCGCTGCCCTGGGTGCCGTAGCTGTGGCCGACATAGTCGGTCGCCGAGAGGCCGAGGATGAGGAGGTCCGTCGCCTGCCCTTCGCCGAGCTTCATCTCGCGCCGAAGCGCTTCGCCCACGTGGAGAGCCGCGCGGTCGAAATCGGGCGAAGCCCTGAAGCCGTTCTTGTCGTCCGCTTCGCGGGCGAATCGCCCCGCCCCCACCGGCTTGCCGCCGCCGGCGACCGGTATCGCCCGGCTGTGCGGCTCGCAGACTTCGGGAAGGTCGCGGGCGGACCGGGCGCGGGACAGAGCCTCCTTCAGGCTTTCATTGGCCGACGCCACCGCCCGCGGCGTTGCCGGAGCGCCCGGATTGACGAACGCTTTGGCGTCGTGGTCCCACCACCAGCGCTCGTCCGGCCGATAGCCGCCCATCATGATCGCCGCCCGGTCCTTGCCGGAGACGACCGCGACCCGGCTGCGCGGATCGGAGCGCTTCATATGGTCGCCGAGCGCCGGCACCCTGAGGTGGTAGGAGGAGACCGTATACTTGCCGCCTCTCGAGCTGCTCCCGGGGACTCGCGGATCTTCGGAGCAATAGACGCCCTTGTCCTCCCGCGCCGCGCCCGGATTGAACCAGTTGTTGGCGATGATCCCGGTCCGCGCCGGCCGGGAGCCGGTGAGGATGGTCGAGTGGCCGGGGCAGGTTTCGGTGGCGTTGTGGCCCTGATAGCCGTTCGGGAAGACCACGCCCTCCGCCAGGCGCTCAAGGCCCCCGTCGAAGCGCTGGCGATACTGGCTGAACAGGTCGGCCGAGAGCTGGTCGACCGAGATGGCCACGATCAGCTTCGGCCGATCCGCCGCGTGGGCCGCGGCGGCGGCGAGCGGAAGGGCGAGCAGTGCGGCGAGCCGGGCCAGTTTCATGAGCATTCCCCCTGAAGTCTTCCTCCAGCCTCTACATCAGCGGCGGCGTTCGGCAAGACCCATCAACCGGCTCGACTCGCACCCGAAATTTTGCCAGCCAGAGGCAAAAAGGGGGGGAATATGGATTCGACCGACGCTGCCGACCTGATTGCCGAGATCCACGAGGACAGGGCCGAGAGCGAAGCCACCGAAGGCTTCCGCAACCGAGCGGCCCTGCTGATCGCCGTCCTTGCCGCGATTCTCGCCATCGGCGGCCTGGGCGGCGGCAACGCCACCGACGACATGATCGGGAACAATATCAAGGCGAGCGACACCTGGGCCTTCTACCAGGCGAAGAACGTCCGCCAGACCATGTACAAGCTCGAGGCGGAGAAGCTGAAGACGTCGCTCGCGGCGGGGCTCGTCGCGCCCGCCGAGCGGGCCTCGGCCGAGGCCCGGCTCAAGGATTATCAGGCGACCATCGCCCGCTACGACAGCGAGCCCGACCCGAACGATCCCTCGAAGGGAGAAGGCAAGAAGGAGCTTTCCGCGACGGCGAGAGGCTATGAGGCGGCCTTCGAGGCGGCGGCCCGGCGCGACAATAATTTCGATTTCGCCGAAGTGCTTCTCCAGCTCGCCCTCGTCCTCGGATCGGTCGCCATCCTCGCTGTCAACCGCTGGATCCTGATCATTTCGGCCGCTCTGGGGACGCTCGGCGCCCTGCTCACACTGAACGGCTTCATGCTGCTGGTGTAACGTTCCTCCCCGCGATTTCGAGGGGGAGGGGGACCGCGCGAAGCGCGGTGGAGGGGTTCTTCGGACTCGGCAACGCCCCTCCACCAGCCTTCGGCCGGTCCCCCTCCCCGAGAAATCTCGGGAAGGAATTTTACGCCCCCAGGGCGCTTTGCAGATGCGCCCGTATCTCCTCGTCCGTCGGCGCTCCCCGGGCCGCCTGCTCGAGAAGGGCGACCCCTCGCACCCGGTCCTTGCCGCTCCTGAACAGAAGCCAGCCCAGGGTATCCGCGGTCACGGGATTGCGCGGCTCCAGGGCCACGGCGCGTTGGGCAAGCGGAATGGCGCGCTCGTAATCGCCGGTTTCCGCATAGGCCCAGGCGAGGTTGTTGAGCAAAGTCGCGTCGTTGTTGCCGAGTCGTTTTCGCACCCCTTCGTACTGCGCGATCGCCTCCGGCCAGCGCTTCGCCTGCAGATAGGCGTTGGCCGCCATGGTCTGGGCGGAGACGTTCTGCGGATTCTGCTGAAGGAACAGGGCCAGCACCTTCGACGCCCCCTGCTCGTCTCCGGAATTGCGAAGCGCCTCGATCAGCCGAAGCGCGACCGGTTCGTTGAAGGCGAGGTTGGCGGCGCGCCGGTAGGCGGCGGCGGCGCCCGAATAATCGCCCTGGATCGCCAGCGCGTCGCCGACCAGCACATGGGCGTCGGGAGCGCCCGGAGCCGCGGCCTGGAGCCGGCGCGCCCGCTCCAGCGCCTCGGGCCCGAGACCTCGGCCCAGCAGAGCCCGGATCAGGACGACCTGGGGCGCCGCGACGTCGGGCCAGGCGGCGGCGTCGCGGCGAATGGCGGCCAATTCGCCATCGCCGAGCGGATCGTCGAGCGGGGCGGTCGCCGAAGGCCGCGGCGCCGCGGCCCGTCCGAGATAACGCGCGGCCGCCGCCTCGTCGCCGAGCCGGGCATAGGCCTTGCCGATGATACTGAGCGTATAGGCGTCCGCGTCCGCCCGGTCGGCCAGCGGCCGCAAAGTGCCGACCGCCGCCCTCGCGTCGCCGCTCTGCCACTGCGCGGAGCCGAGCAGGCGGCGGGCCTTGATGTTGCCCGGCTGAACCTTGAGCAGCCGCTTCAGCGGCCCCATCGCCAGCGCCGCATTTCCGGTTCCGAGCTCGATCGTTCCGGCGAGGAGCATCGCCGCCGGCCGGCTGTCGAAAGCGCCGCCGGTGCGGCGGTAGAGGCTTCGCGCCAGCGCATAGTCGCGGCCGCGCGCGGCGAGCATCGCCTGGAGATAATAAGCGGAGGGGTTGTTCGAGGAGACGCTGAGTATCCGCCTCGTGTCGGCGAGCATCTGCCGGGTCCGGCCGAGATCCCCCAGCGTGGCGGCGCGCTCGATGAGGACGGCGACGTTGGCGGGGTCGATCTCCAGCGCTCGGTCGAACCAGGGAATTGCCGCCGCGAGCCCGTATTGGCTTCGGGTCAGCTCGCCGCGCAGCCTCAACGCCTCGACGTTGCGCGGATCGAGGGCGACGGCCCGGTCGGCGGCCTCGATAGCCCCCGCCGTCTCGCCGGTGGAGCGCCGGAAGTCGGCGATGGCGGTCCACAGCGCCGAGTCGTCCGGAGCCGCCGTCAGGGCCCGGTCGAACGCCGCCGCGGCCTCTTCCGGCTTGCCCATGAGCTGACTGGCCTGGCCGAGCATTCGATCCGCATAGGCGGCATGGGCCGGGCCGGCCTTGCGCGCTTCGGCCGCGGCACGCTCGGCCTGACCCTGGAGGAGCAGGGCATGCGCCAGCAAATGTCCCGTCTCCCTCTCGGCGACGCCGAGCGCCTTCGCCCGCTTGAGCTCGGCCTCGGCCGCGGCGCCGTCGCCGAGCAGCAAATAGGTGCGGGCCTGGGCGAGCCGGAGGTCCTTGTTGTCGGGCTCCGCCTCGATCGCGTTCAGGAACTCGATGCGCGCCGTCCGCGGCTGCCCCTTCGCCAGGGCCTCCAGCCCCCGCTTATAGGCCTGGGCGGCCGATTCCGGCTCCGCATTGGAGCAGGCGGCGGCGCCGAGCAGAAGCAGGGCGGTCAAGGCGGCGCGAGCGCTCATGGCTGAAGATCGTATTGTTTCATGAGATCGTACAGCGTCGGCCGGCTGATCCCGAGCAGCTTGGCGGCGCTGGAAATGTTGTTCTCCGTCCGGGCCAAGGCCTGGCGGATCGCGCGGCGGTCGGCCAGCTCGCGCGCCGACTTGAGGTTGACCGGCAGCGCCGCCTCGGTGCGCGCCTCGAGATCGAGATCCTCCGCGGTCACCAGCTTGCCGTCGGCCATGATCACCGCGCGCTTCATCCGGTTCTCCAGCTCGCGCACGTTGCCCGGCCAGGGCCATTCGTCGATCGCGGCGAGAGCGCCGGGGCTGAGACCCTTGACCTGCGGGTTCATCTCGCGGGCGAAGCGGTGAAGGAAATGCTTGGCGAGTAGCACCGAATCCCCGTGCCGCTCGGCGAGGCTCGGGATCCGGACGACGATCTCGGCGAGCCGGTAATAGAGGTCCTCGCGGAAGCTGCCCGCCTTGATCATCTGCGGCAGGTCCTGATGGGTCGCGCTGACGATCCTCGTGTCGACTGCGATGGGCTTGCGGCCGCCGATCCGCTCGATCACCCGTTCCTGGATGAAGCGCAGCAGCTTGACCTGGAGCGGAAGCGGGATGTCGCCGACCTCGTCGAGGAAGAGGGTTCCGCCATGGGCGAGCTCGATCTTGCCTTCGGTCGTCTTGATCGCGCCGGTGAAGGCGCCCTTCTCGTAGCCGAACAATTCGGCTTCGAGCAGATTCTCCGGGATGGCCGCGCAATTGATCGCCACGAAGGCGCCTTGCGCGCGCTTGCTGGCCTGGTGGAGCCCCCGGGCGAGCAGCTCCTTGCCGGTGCCGCTCGCGCCCAGCAGCATCACCGAAACGCCGGTATTGGCGACGCGCTCGATCGTCCGGGCCACCTTCAGCATTTCGGGGGCCGAAGTGATCATGGTGCCGAGCACCGTCTGGTCCTCGCCCGCCCGCTCCTCCAGCTTGCGGTTCTCGGTCTCGATGCCGTGGAGCTGGAATGCCCGGCGTACGATCAACCCGAGCTGGTCGATGTCGACCGGCTTCTGGTAGAAATCGTAGGCCCCGGACGCGATCGCCCGGAGCGCGCTTTCGCGGGCGCCGTGGCCCGAGGCGACGATCACCTTGGTCTCCGGCTTCAATGACAGGATCGTCTCGAGCGTGGCGAAGCCTTCGGTGACTCCGTTGGGGTCGGGCGGCAGGCCGAGGTCGAGCGTGACGACGGGCGGTTCCTCGGAGCGCAGCAGGTTGATGGCCGAGTCTCGGTTGGAGGCGACCAGCACCTCGTAATCGTCATAGGCCCAGCGAAGCTGCCGCTGCAGCCCCTCGTCGTCCTCGACGATCAGCAATTTGGCCCTGGTGTCCACGCTCATGCCCTCAACCGTCCGATCTCGAAGTCACTGGTCTCACCCAGCGGTAAAAACAGGGTGAAGCGGCTCCCCTCCCCTTCGCGGCTGTCGACCTCGATCCGGCCGCCCATGGCCGCGATCAGGTTGCGCGCCTCGAAGGCGCCGACTCCGAAGCCGCTCTCCTTGGTCGAGGCGAAAGGCTGGAAGAGCCGGGTGCGGATGAAGTCGGCCGACATGCCTTCGCCGCGGTCGATTATCTCTATCGCCGCCTCGCCCCCCCGCCGGCCGCAGCTGATCCTGACCGGCGCTCCCCCGGGGCTGGCGTCGATGGCGTTCTGGACGAGGTGGGCGAGCGCCTGCTCCAGCCGCACCGGATCGGCCACCGCCGCGACCGCCGGATCGCCTTCGACCTCGACCGGGTGGACCCGTCTTTTCACCTCGGCGACCGCCGCCACCGCGTGGCGGAGCGGGATCGCCCGCACCGGCTCGGCCTCGACGTTGCTTCCGCCGCGATGGAGTCGGGCGAGCAGGTCGTTCATCTTCTTCACCGAGCTGTGCAGGGTGGCGATCATGTCCTCGCGGAACTCGGGCTTGTCCGCGTGCCGCTCCGCGTTGCGGACGACGAGGCTCAATTGGCTGACGAGATTTTTGATGTCGTGGATGATGAAGGCAAAGCGCCGGTTGAACTCGTCGAACCGCCGGGCGTCGGCGAGGGCGTCCTGGGTGTGCGCTTCGGCCAGATAGCTCGCGGCCTGGATCCCGACGGTGCGGAACAGGTCGAAATCCTCCCAGTCGAGCGGCCGCCGGACGAGCGGGTGCTCGAGCAGGACCAGGCCGACGAGACGGTCGCCGTGGATGAGCGGCACTCCGGCCCAGAGGCCGTCCAGGCCCGCCAGCGTCGCCGGCACCCGAACCTCGGCTTCGTCGGTTCGAAGCACGCCCGAGCTCAGGCTCGTGAAGTCCAGCACATGGCCGCTGGTTTCGACGAGCCGGATCAGCTCGGCGTCGCCGGCGCTCGCCTCGGGCAGATCGTCGCGCCAGTTCCACCGTGCGGCGACGCTGAGCCGGCCCCCTTCCGGAACGAGCAGCAGCCCCGAGGGGGATTCCGCGATGTCGGCGATCGCCTTGATGATCCGCTCGCCCAGCGGCGCGTCGCCGCCGACGGTGCGGGTGAAGCGAAGCCATTCCTCCCGGTAATCGTAGCGATGCTCGAAGAAATGCTTGGCGACGATCACCCGCGACCAGGCCCGCATCCGTCCGGACGGCAGCAGGATCACCGCCGCGATGGTGATCGCGAAAACGAGGCCGACCTGGCCGGTCCGGACCCAGTTTCCGCCGACCACCTCGAGCGCCCGGCTCGCGGTCATCATCAGGATCAGATAGCCCAGGATCGCGATCAGCGAGAGCGACTGGAAGGTGGCGGCGCGCGACAATTGCATCCGCCAGCGCGCGTTGCGCCGGCTGGCCAGGGCGAACAGGGGCACGAGCATCGAAAGGATCGCGCCGCGCATCGCATAAAGGTCGTCGACCGGCCCGCGGGTCAGCCAGCCCACGGTGTAGAGGTGGAGATCGTAGGCCCACATTCCGGCCAAAGCGATCATCGGCAGCCTGATGCCCCAGCGGCTCTCGTGCGCGGCCTGGCCGTAGAGGTTGTGGACGAGGACGAGCGAGCCGGCGGCGATGGTGAGGCCGATCACCTGCGAGGTGGAGACTAGCGCCTGGTGAAGGACGAAATTGCCGGCAAATTGCGGAGTCACCCCCGCCAAAGTGAGCTGGAGCCCGATCACCCCGGCGACCACCGTGTAGACGATCTTGACGCCTTGCTGCCCGCGTTCGTCGGCGGCGCGGCTGACGATCGCGTACATGAAGCCGAGGAAGGCGAAGTTGCGGGCCGCCTCGGCGATTCCGGCGCCGAGGCTGTGCGGCCCCTGCAGGGCGACGAAGATCGCCCAGGCCGAAGTCACCGCGAAGGCGGCGACGAGGCGGCGGTTGCCTCCGTCCTCGTTCCACCGCCGCAACTGCCACAAGGCCAGCGCCCCGTAGAGCAGGGCGGCGAGCGCGTGGGCCCAGAATCCGAGCAGGACGATCATCGTGCCCCCTCCGGAAATAAGACCACCCTGACGGTTTGAAGCAGGATCAGTAAGTCCAGGAACGGAGTGTAGTTTTTCGCATAGTAAAGGTCGAACTCGAGCTTCTGCCTCGCGTCCTCGACCGAGGCGCCGTAGGGAAAGTTGATCTGGGCCCAGCCGGTGATGCCGGGCTTTACCACGTGGCGCTCGGCATAATAAGGCAGCCTGGCCTCGAGGTCGGCGACGAACTGGGGGCGTTCGGGCCGCGGGCCGACCAGGCTCATCTTGCCGGTCAGCACCGTCCAGGCCTGCGGCAGCTCGTCTATCCTCAGCTTGCGGATCACCGAGCCGACCCGGGTCACCCTCGGATCGTCCTTCTGCGCCCAGACCGCCTTGCCTCCGACCTCGGCGTCCTCGCGCATCGAGCGCAATTTCACCAGCTCGAAGCTCTGGCCGTAAAGGCCGACGCGGCGCTGGCGGAAGAAGGCGGGACCCTTGCTCTCAAGCTTCACCGCGATCGCGGTCAGCGCGATGAGCGGTGCGAAGAGGATCAGGATCAGGCCCGAGACGATGATGTCGAACATCCTCTTGCCGGCCGCCGAAAGCCTCCGCCCCGACGAGAAGCCGTCCGAGAAGATCAGCCAGCTCGGATTGACGCTGTCGAGATCGACCCGGCCCGTCTCGCGCTCGATGAAGGAGGAGAATTCGTTGACATGGACCCCGGTCGTCTTGATCCGGAGCAGATCGGCGAGCGGAAGCGCGTTGCGCCTCTCCTCCAGCGCGAGAACCACCTCGGAGACCCGGAGCCGGACGACATGGGCGGTCAGGTTGGCGATGTCATCCCGGTTGACCGAGTGCGGAACCGCCTGGGCGCCGTCGTTCATCCCGACATAGCCGGCGATCGCGAAGCCCGCTCCCTCGGTCCGGGCCAGAGCCTCGAGCCGCGCCGCCCGCGGTCCCGCGCCGAGCACCAGGATCCGCCGCTTGAACGCCTCGTTGCCGAGCGCCCGCCCGAACAGGAGCCGGGCCGCGAACAGGAAGAGGAACGCGAGACCCATCGCGTAGAGGAGGTTCGATCGCCAGAAGGTCAGCGCCGGGAAGAAGAAGAAGACGAGCGCGAGCAGCAGCACTCCCAGCGATACGGACACCACCAGCCGCGCCGCCGCCAGCCGCATCGAGCGCAGCGCGTCGACCCCGTAGGCGCCGACCCCGACCATGGCGAGCTGGAGAACCACCGCGAAGGTGAGCAGGTGCGGAAGCCGCTGGACGTTGGGATCGGCGTCGCCCTCGATCTGCCACAGGCGCAAAAGCCACCCCGCCTCCCCGGCCGCGAGCAGCAGCAGGAAGTCGATCACGCCCAGCATCAGAACGCTGTGGGGGACGTAATGCTTGAAAAGCCTGATCAAGGGGCGATCGCCTCGCGGAGTGTCAATTCTTCCGACAGGGTCATAGTGTCGCTCAAATTGACAAAGAAAGCGTGAAAAGCGTCGGATCGGCTTGGAACCCGCGCCCGCGGCCCCCTCCCCCGTCATTCCCGCGGCCCCTCCCCGTCATTCCCGCGGAAGCGGCAATCCCTGCCGAGGCGGAGCTGCCGCGATCCGAGCCGAAAAACGAGATGCCCGCTTTGCCCCGGCACAGTTGCATTGAGAACAAAACAGGAATATGCAGCTATGACACGATTGGACGACTCTTTGGAGGTGGATGTGTTCGAGGCAATTTTCGTCATTGTGCCGCCCGGCGGCGGGGAGGCCGAGTACAGCCTTCCGATGAATGTCCCGGCGCTGCCGCGCGAAGGCGACTACGTCACGATCATGAGGAATCGCGGAGGGCCCGTCGCCGGCGCCGATATCGGGACCGAGGATTTCATCGTCCGGCGGGTCTGGTGGGCCTTCCATTATCCGGACGACGGCGCCCTGTACCACGAGGCCGGCCTGGGCCCGGTTGGGAAGCTGAGCGGAGTCAGCATCGAGTGCGAGCTGGCGAAAGGCCATTATTCGTGCGAGCGGCACGTGAAGGCCTGCGGCGCGAACGCCAGGACCTTCGAGGCGAGCGCCTATTGAGCGCGCCGGCGCGGTCGTGTCACCCGAAGCATCAAAGCACCGAAGAGGCGGTGCGGCGCACTCGGGCGTGCCCGGTCAACATAATCGCACCTGAGCGACGAAGTCGCTCCTTCCTGCTCGAATGCGGCGAGTTCGCACAGGGCTTTGAGCCGCATCGATCCCTTTTGGTCCTTTGGTGCTTTGGGTGAAATAGCGCCCGCACACCGATTCCCGATCGGGCGGAGAGGCTGCTTTCGGGTTCGCACAAAGATCACCAAGGCACGAAGAGGCCGAACCGGCGACGAGCGCGGAGCGCTCCGTCATGGGCTGGTCCGCTTTGACGCCGCGGCGGAGATTGCCTTCGGCGAACGGCTTGGCGCGGACCCTTCGTGCCCTTCGTGGCCTTTGTGCGAACCTATTCAATCGGCCGACGCGGCCAGGCGGCGGGCGTCGCTCTTGATCGCCTTCATGGCGGCGGAGTCGCCGAAGAATTCGCCGGAGCGCTCGTCGAGGGCGAGGTCGAGCTTGGCGGCCAGGCCGGCAAGGTCGGGCGCGGGCGTTCGAAGCAGGCGCTGAAGGACGCGCTCGTGGCG
>JASLBD010000344.1 GCA_030146745.1 Allosphingosinicella sp.
TCAGGCCGAAACGGTCGAGGGCGAGAAAGTAAATGGCCGGATCGGGCTTGAGCAATTTCTCCTCGCCCGAGACGACGATGCCCCGGAAGCGATGGAAGAAGGAATCCTCGCGGGCCCGAAAGGGCGCCCAGAAGTCGGCGGAGAAATTGGTGATGGCGAACAGCGGGACGCCGCGCGCGTCAAGCGCGTCGACGATCGCGTGGACGCCGGGGACGGGATCGCTGATCGTCTCGCCGAACCGTTCGCCCCAGGCCGAAATGTAGGCGGCGTAATCCGGGAATTTCTCGGACAGCTCGGCCGCGGCCTCGTCGAAGGGGCGACCGCCGTCGAGCGAATCGTGCCAGCCCCACAGGTCTATGTCCTCGATGAAGCGAAGGCGCGCCTCGTCCTCGGGCAGCTGGCGCTCGAGGAAGGACTGCGGATCCCATCCGTAGAGGACGTTGCCGACGTCGAAGATGATTGCGGTGGGTGGGGAGGAAGAAGAAGGGGCGCTGGACACAGTCAACCGTTCGGGCTGAGCCTGTCGAAGCCCGACCCTTCATCTCTCAGGAACAAGGAAAGCCCTTCGACAGGCTCAGGGCAAACGGAGCGGGCTCCGCCCGAGCGACGCTCAGCCCTGGCGCGCCTTGAAGCGGCGGTTGGTCTTGTTGATGACGTAGGTGCGGCCCCGGCGGCGGATCACGCGGCAGTCACGATGGCGCGACTTGAGGGACTTCAGGGAATTGCGGATCTTCATGGCCTGGAACGCCTGCCTGTCTCGTCGAAAATGTCTGCTGGAAAAGCGAGGCGCTCACCTAGGAGGAAGGGGCATTCAAGTCAAGCTCGCGGGGCCGCCGGTCGCCGAGCTCGTCATCCGGGGCCTGACCGGGGATGCATGAACCGCCGCGGGCGGCGTCCAAGGGTTCGCGACGACGGGTGAGTTATGGCTTTGAGCGCTCCGCCAGCTTGCGCTCCCAGGCCAGCGCATGGGCGACGATCGTGTCCAGATCGTCCAGTTTCGGCCGCCACTTCAGGGTGGCGAGGATCCTGCCGTTGTCTGCCACCAGCGAATCCGGGTCGCCCGCCCGCCGCGGCTCCATCCGCCGCTCGATCCGCATGTTGGTCACCCGGTCGACCGCGTCCAATACTTCGAGCACCGAGAAACCGCGGCCGTAGCCGCAATTCATGATGTGGCTGGTGGTCGGGTCCTCGACCAATTTGTCGAGCGCGTCGACATGCGCGGCGGCGAGGTCGCTGACATGGATATAGTCGCGCACGCCGGTGCCGTCGGGCGTGTCGTAATCGGTGCCGTAGACCGAGACCGCCTGCCTTTTGCCGGTCGCCGCCTCGACCGCCACCTTGATGAGGTGGGTCGCGCCCGCGGTGGACTGGCCCGAACGGCCCTGCGGATCGGCGCCGGCGACGTTGAAGTAACGAAGCGCGCAGAAGTTGAGCGAATGGGCGAAGGCGGTGTCCGCGAGCATCCGCTCGGTCATCAGCTTCGACCAGCCATAGGGATTGATCGGCTGGGTTCGGGAGGTCTCGACCACCGGCACGGCCTCGGGAATGCCGTAGGTCGCCGCGGTCGAGGAGAAGATGAAGTGGCGGACGCCGCCCTTCACCGCGCTCTCGATCAGCGAACGGCTCTTCACCGTGTTGTTCTCATAATATTTGAGCGGCTGCTCGACCGATTCCGGGACCACGATCGATCCGGCGAAATGGACGATGGCGCCGATATCATGCTGCGCGATCAGCCGGGCGACCAGCGCCTGGTCGCCGATGTCGCCCTCGGCGAACGTGGCCGCGTCGGGGACCGCCCAGCGGAAGCCGGTGGTGAGGTTGTCGATCACCGCCACCTTCCAGCCCGCGTCGAGCAGAGCCAGCACGGCATGGCTGCCGATATAGCCGGCGCCGCCGGTCACGAGCACGGTGGGCTTGTTCATCTAACCTCTTCCCTCGGGGAACCCGAATGCGGCAAGAACGCTGAGAGGATCGTTACAGCGCCCATATAATGCGCGGGCGCTAGACCAAGAGGTGCCGGGATGAAAACAGCTTTTCTGCGCAGCGCTCCCCTCCTGCTGGCGGCGGCGCTTGCCGCCTGTGCCGGCGGCGGCGGCAAGGAAAGGCCGGCGACCGGCGGAGTCGACGTCGCCCGCTTCCATCTCGGCGGGACGGTAGCGAGGTCGCAGATCGCGATCGAGCCGTTCGACAAGGCCGATGCCAACCGGCCCGAATTTCCCGCCTACGCGGCCGCGGTGGGCCGCCAGCTGAGCCGGCTCGGCTGGACGGTGGTGCCGACGACGACGGGATCTGAGCAGATCGCCCTCATCGACCTAGAACAGGGCAGCCGAGAGGCGATCGCGGCGCTTAGCGCCGCCCGAATCGGCCGCGGGGTCTCCGGGCGCGCGCCGGAGGGAACCTCCGCCAACGTCACCGCGAGCCTGCTCGAAGTCGCCATCCGCCGACGCTCGGACGGAACCGTCTTCTGGGAAGGCCGGGCGGTGGGCGAGGCTCCGACCGGAAGCGCCCAGTCGGCCCGCACGGCCGCCGTCGAACGGCTCGCCGAAGCCCTGTTTCGGGACTTCCCCGGGGAGTCGGGCCGCACTATCAGGGTTCGATGACCCTCTCCGTTACCAGCCCCTTCGATGGCGGCAACATTCGCACGGTCGCCGCCCAGGGCGACCGAATCGACCTCGAAATCGTCAAGGACAAGGATTCCGATTTCTACCAATGGTTCTATTTCCGTCTGACCGGCGGCGCCGGCCGGGAGGTGGAGCTCAGGATCGTCAATTGCGCCGGGGCCGCCTACCCGCTCGGCTGGCAGAATTACCGGGCCTGCATGTCGGTCGACCGCGAGGAATGGGAGCGGGTCGACACTAGCTACGAGGGCGGGATCCTCTCGATCCGCCTGACTGCGCCCGCCAACAGCGTCTGGTTCGCCTATTTCGCGCCTTATACGATGGAGCGGCACCACGATCTCGTCGCCTCGGTCGCCGGCCATCCCCTGGTCGAGCACCGCTCGCTCGGCCGGACGATCGACGGTCAGGAGATGGACTATTTCCGCATCGGCGAGGGTCCGCTCCAGGTCTGGCTCTACGCGCGCCAGCATCCCGGCGAGACGATGGCGGAATGGTGGATGGAAGGCGCGCTCGAGCGGCTGCTCGACGAGGCCGATCCGGTCGCCCGCCGACTGCTCGCCAGGGCGACCTTCCACATCGTCCCGAACATGAATCCCGACGGCTCGCGCCGCGGCCATCTGCGCACCAACGCGGTCGGAACCAACCTCAACCGCGAGTGGCACGACCCGAGCCCCGAGCGCAGCCCGGAAGTCCTGTGCGTCAGGAACGAGATGGACCGGACCGGGGTCGACTTCGCCATGGACGTCCATGGCGACGAAGCGATCCCGGCCAATTTCCTCGCCGGCTTCGAGGGGATTCCCAGCTGGAACGAGGGCCGGCAGAAGCTGTTCGCCCGCTTCAGCGACGAGCTGGTCCGCTTCTCCCCCGATTTCCAGACCCGCAAGGGCTACGAAATCTCGAAGCCCGGCGAGGCGAACATGTCGATGTCGACCTCCCAGCTCGCCGAGCGCTTCGGAGCCGTCTCGATGACGTTGGAGATGCCGTTCAAGGACAATGACGACCTGCCCGACCCACGCCGCGGCTGGTCGCCGGAGCGAAGCGCCCACCTCGCCCGCGCCTGCCTGGACGCCCTGAACGCGATCATCGACGAGCTTCCGGCGAAGAAGCGGTAGAGCGGCTGGGGACATGTGGCCGTATGCCGTCATGCCGGATTTGATCCGGCATCCACCTTCTCCCTCGCGGCGAAGGTCTGAAGAAGGTGGACCCCGGATCAAGTCCGGGGTGACGATTCGAAATTGAACGGAGTTCAAGGAGCCCCATGCCAAAGCTCGTCCTCATCCGCCACGGCCAGTCGGCGTGGAACCTCGAGAATCGCTTCACCGGCTGGTGGGACGTCGACGTCACCGAGAAGGGGGCCGAGGAGGCCCGGCTCGCGGGCCAGCTGATGGCGGCGAAGGGGCTCGACTTCGACCTGTGCTTCACCAGCCTTCAGATCCGGGCGATCAAGACCCTCAACCTCGCCCTGGAAGCGATGGGGCGGCTGTGGCTTCCGGTCGAGAAGGACTGGCACCTGAACGAGCGCCATTATGGCGGCCTCACCGGCCTCGACAAGGCCGAGACGGCGGCGAAGCACGGCGACGAGCAGGTGCGGATATGGCGCCGCTCGTTCGACATCCCGCCGCCGCCGATGGAGGAAGGCAGCCCCTACGACCTGGCCGCGGACCGGCGCTATGCCGGAATCGACGTGCCGCGCTCCGAAAGCCTCAAGGACACGATCGCCCGGGTGCTGCCTTATTGGGAGGGGCGGATCGCCCCGGCTTTGCGCGACGGGCAGAGGGTGCTGATCTCCGCCCACGGCAATTCCTTGCGGGCCTTGGTCAAGCATCTGTCGAACATCCCGGACGACGAGATCACCGGCCTCGAAATCCCGACCGGGCAGCCGATCGTCTATGAGCTGGACGAGGGTCTGGCGGCGACGGACCGCTATTATCTAAGCGAGCGCTGAGGCCATTCTCGTCATCCCAGCGCAGGCTGGGATCCCAGGGAGTGAAAGGTGCCGACGTTCTTCACCCGCCGGGGCCCCAGCCTTCGCTGGGGCGACGCGACGTTCAGCCCTCCGCCCGAGCCAGCGCCTGGTTGCGTTCGGCCCTGGCGAGGACCTCGTCGATTTTGTCGCCCGGCAGGATGCCCGTGGTCGCGACCGCCGATTCGATCTTCACCTTGACGTGGCCGAGATCGAGCGGGTTCTCGGCGATGCAGCGGGCGAGCCGGTCGCCGGTGTCGATGGCGCTGTTGTGGTCGAGATGATCGAGGATCAGGTCGAACCGCGCCTCTCCGGTTCGGGCGAGGATGTCGGTCGAGCGGATCAGGCCGCAAAGCAGGCGGGCGACGTGAACCAGGGCCGCGTCGACGGCGAAATGGCCGTGGCGTTCATGGACTTCGGCGAGGTTCGTCAACTCGATGCCGACGATGGCCGCCGTCGTGCCGTGGCGCTGGGCCAGGCCGACGACCCGCTCGAGCTCCGAGCGGAATCTAAGGGCGGTGGGCAGCGGCGTCAGGCTGTCGCTCTCGGAGCGTTGCTCGAGCTCGCTGATCCGCCGCTGGGCCTCGGCCAGAGCGGCGCGGAGCAGCGCGTTCTCGTCGGAAGTCTCGACCGGCAGCCCGGCGAAATCGGATTCATGCTTGGACATGAAGGCTGCATAGCGCGATCTGGTTAAGCAAAAACGAAGCACTGGCCTCGCCGCCCGGCGCCCGATAGAGGAACGAGGATGGCCGAGGTCGGGATCATCATGGGCAGCCGCTCCGACTGGGAGACGATGCGCCATGCCGCCGAGATGCTCGACGCGCTGGAAGTGGCCCATGAATCGAAGGTCGTCTCCGCCCACCGAACGCCCGAGCGGCTCTACGATTATGCGAAGGGCGCCGCCGGCCGCGGGCTGAAGATCATCATCGCGGGCGCCGGCGGAGCGGCCCATCTGCCGGGCATGGCGGCGTCGATGACCCGGCTGCCCGTGCTCGGGGTCCCGGTCCAGAGCAAGGCCCTCGACGGTCTCGACAGCCTCCTTTCCATCGTCCAGATGCCCGCCGGAGTGCCGGTCGCCACGCTCGCCATCGGCAAGGCCGGAGCGGCCAACGCCGGACTGCTCGCCGCCGCGATCCTGGCCCTTTCCGACGAGGCGCTCGCCTTGCGGCTGGAGGCGTGGCGGCGGGGGCAGACGGACGGCGTCGCCGAAGCGCCTGAATGAGCCTCAAGCCCGGCTCGACCATCGGCATCGTCGGCGGCGGGCAGCTCGGCCGGATGCTGGCGATGGCCGCGGCCCGGCTCGGCTACAGATGCCACGTCTACGCGCCGGACGAGGCGCCGCCGGCGGCGGAAGTGTCGGCTACGTTCACCCGAGGCGCCTGGGAAGACGAAGCGGCGCTCGCCGCCTTCGGCCGGAGCGTCGACGTCGCCACCTACGAGTTCGAGAATATCGCCGCCGCGCCGCTCGCCGCGCTCGCGGCTCAGGCGCCGCTGCACCCGTCCGCCGAGGCGCTCGCCATCGCGCAGGACCGGCTCAGCGAGAAGAGTTTCATCGTCAATCTCGGCGGTGCTCCGGCGCCGTTCCGCTCGGTCGACGACCGTGCCGGCCTCGACGAGGCGCTGGCGGCGCTCGGGGTTCCGGCGGTGCTGAAGACCCGGCGCTTCGGCTATGACGGCAAGGGCCAGGCCCGGATCATGAGTCCCTCCGAGGCGGAGGACGCCTGGGCGGCGGTTCGAGGGGCCCCGTCGGTCCTCGAGGCCTTCATTGCCTTCGAGTCCGAATTCTCGATCCTGCTGTGCCGGGGCCGGGACGGCGGGATCGTCACCTGGCCGGCGCCGCGCAACACGCACCAGGGGGGCGTTCTGCGCCGTTCGCAGGTGCCGGCGCAGGGCCTCCAGGCGCAGGCCGCCGAGGCCGAGGCGCTCGCCCGCGAGGCGGCCGGGGCGCTCGATTATGTCGGAGTGCTGGCGCTCGAATTCTTCGCCACCCCCGAGGGGCCCGTGTTCAACGAGATGGCGCCGAGGGTCCACAATAGCGGCCACTGGACGGTCGAGGGCGCCGTCACCTCGCAATTCGAGAACCACGTCCGGGCGATCTGCGGATTGCCGCTGGGGGCGACGGACCTGACCGGGTCCCGGGTGGAGATGGAGAATCTGATCGGAGGCGAGGCGGACGGATGGGCCGCCATCCTCGCCGATCCGGCGGCGCACCTCCACCTCTACGGCAAGGGCGAGGCCCGGCCGGGGCGCAAGATGGGGCATGTGACTAGGGTGACCCGCTAGTGTCCTGATTCCGAAGTTCGGCTGCTTTCGAGGGTTCTGAGGCAGAAGCGGTTGATGCTGGCGAGGATATCGTCGGCGGATTTGGTCCATCGGAAGGGTTTTGGATTGGCGTTCGTGGCGTCGATATAGGCGT
>JASLBD010000366.1 GCA_030146745.1 Allosphingosinicella sp.
GACGAACATCTGGATGCCGAGCGCGAGAAGCACGACTCCGACATAGGCGCCGAGCTTCAGCAGCAGGTCCCAGCCGAACACCGAAGCGAGATTGAACATGAAGGCGGCGATCGCGATCGGCGCCAGGCGGATGACGATTCCAATGAGGCGCATCGTCACGTGGAACAGGCCCTCGATCGCGTCCTGCAGCTGGTTGGCCGGACGGGTATCGACCAGCAGCAGGCCGATTCCGAAGACGAGGGCGAAGAACATCACCGCGAGAATGTCGTTGGCGGCCGCGGCGGCGATGACGTTGTTGGGGATGAGGTTGAGGAAGGTGTTGATTCCGGCCGGCTTCTCCTCGGCCGTCGAGAGGATCGCGCCGACGCCCTCGCGCGAATCGGCGAGCATCGCCTGCGCCGCGGCCGGATCGACGCCCGCCCCCGGATTGAAGAGATTGGTGACGGCCAGCGCGATGACGACCGCGACGGACGAGATTCCGACGGTGAAGAAGAGCGTCTTGAGGCCGATCCGCTTCAGCGCCCTGACATCGCCCATCTCAGCGATCCCGATGACGAGCGCGGAGAAGAGCAAGGGGATTACGAGCATGAAGAGCAGTCGAAGGAAGATCTGCCCGACCGGCCCGGTGACGTAGGTGCGCAGGGTATCGGCCCAGGCGGCGTCGGGCGCGACCTGGTAGACGATCAGGCCGGTCGCGAGCCCGACCAGGAAGCCGATCAGCATCTTCATCTGCAGCGACACGCCCCGCCCGGCCTCAACCATCCGTCATCCTCCACCTGTTTCGCCTATCCGGCGCATGACGGCCCGAAAAGTCAATCGAAAGGCTTGTCGATCGACGGCGGCGGGGTCGAGGATCGAGAAAATCGACCCGGAACCGATTAGCTCCGCCGCGTAAATTCAAGCACTTGGACATTGGTGCCTGGCACCGATCGACATCGATCAATCGAAGGGCCGGTCGATCGACGGAGGCGGAGTCGAGAACCAGCGCGGGCCGGCCGCCGTCATGTAGAGGCAGTCCTCGAGGCGAATCCCGAACTTGCCGGGAAGGTAGATGCCCGGCTCGTTCGAGAAGCACATGCCCGGCGCCAGCTTCGTCGTCTCGCCGTGGACGAAATTGACCGGCTCGTGCCCCTCCATGCCGATGCCGTGGCCGGTGCGGTGGGAGGTTCCGGGCAGCTTGTAGCCGGGTCCGTAGCCCCAGGCTTCGTACTGGCGGCGGACGGCATCGTCGACGCTCCCCGCCGGACGGCCGACCTGCGCCGAGGCGAAGGCGATGTCCTGGCCCCGGCGCATCTGGTTCCAGACCTTGCGCTGCTCCGCATCCGCCTCGCCGAAGACGAAGGTGCGCGAGATATCGGACTGGTAGCCGTGGACCGTGCAGCCGCAGTCCATCAGCACCACCTCGCCTCGCCGCACCGCCTGCGGCTTGCCGGTGCCGTGCGGATAGGCGCTGGCCTCGCCGAGCAGGATCAGCGCGAATTCGGGGCGTCCGCCGAGCGCCCGGGTGGCGCCGTTCATGATCTCGCCGATCTGCGCCGGAGTCATGCCCTTGTCGATGCGCCCGTAGGTATGGCGGTAGGCCGCGACGGTCACGTCCGCCGCCTTCCGCATCAGCGCGATCTCGGCCGGCGACTTGATCATCCGGCAGCCGCGCACCACCGCCGCGCCGCTCCGGATATCGGCCCGCGGCAGCGCCCGACGCAGGCCGTCGACGGCGAAGAAGCGGACCGTCTCCTCGATCCCGACCGGCCGGTTGGCGACCTTCCGGTCGCGCAGGGCCCCCGCGACCAGCTTCAGCGGGTCCTCGTGCTCGACCCATGTGCGCACCTCGGCCGGCACGGCGAGGCTCTCGCGCACCGACGGCTCCTCGAAGAAGGGGGTGAAGACGATCGGCTCGCCCTCGACCGGGATGAGCGCGGCGGTGAGGCGCTCGCTTCGTCCCCAACGGACTCCCGTGAAATAATCAAGCGATGCGCCGGGCTCGATCAGGATCGAGCCGAGGCCGTGACGGCGCATCAGCCCCCTCGCCTTTTCGAGGCGCATCAGCCGTTCCGCCGCGCCGATCGGAACCGCGTCGCCGGTGATCGGCTTCAGCGCCGGTTCGGCGGCGGCGAGCAGCGCCGACGGGCGGGCGGCGAGCGCGGCCCCGGCGGCGAGCCCGCCCAGGGCGAAGCCGCGGCGGCTCGTCTCAGGCATAAGCATAGGGCCCCCCTTTCCTGAGCGCCGCGCCGTAAGCCGGGCGGGCATGGATCCGCTCGAGCCAGTCGACGAGGTTCGGCCGGCTCTCGCCCAGGCCGGCGCGGTGGCGCGAGGCTTCGAGCGGGAAGCTCATCATGACATCGGCGGCGGTGAAGGCGTCGCCGGCGAACCAGGGCCGGTCCGCGAGCTCCGTCTCCAGCCAGTCGAGATGCTGGTCGAGCATCTTCCGCACCGGCGCCCGCGCCGGACGGCCGAGCAGACCGAGGCGGCGGACGACCAGCATCGCCAGCAAGGGCGGCATCATCGAGCCTTCGGCATAATGGAGGAAGTGGCGGTAGCGCAGCCGGTCCTCGCGCTTCGCCGGCGGACCGAGGCGGTTATCGGCCTTGTCGACAAGATATTCGACGATCGCTCCCGTTTCCGCGACGACCCGGCCGTCATCCTCCATCACCGGCGACTTGCCGAGCGGATGGACCCGCCTGAGCTCCGGCGGCGCCAGCATCGTCTTCCTGTCGCGCTCGTAGCGGCGCACCTCGTAGGGCAGGCCGAGCTCCTCGAGCAGCCACAGGATTCGCTGCGACCGGCTGTTCTCGAGATGGTGGACGACGATCATTCCCGGTTCCTGCGGCACAGGGCGGCGACCTCCTTGACGAGCTTGGCTGCGAGGACGGCGGTGACTCCGTTCAGGTCGCGGCTGGGGTTATACTCGACGATGTCGGCGCCTACGACGGGCGCCCGCACCCTGTCGAGAACCGCCAGCACGTCGCGGACGGAGAGGCCGCCCGGCTCGTGGTGCGACACGCCGGGGGCGAAGGCCGGGTCGAACCCGTCCAGGTCGAGGCTGATATAGAGCGGCCCGTCGAGCCTGGGCACCGCGCCGGGGGCGAAATCGCGCATCTCGACGATCTCGACCCCGAACCTCTCCGCCTGCTCCCGGCAATGGCGGTTCAAGGTCCGGATGCCGACCTGGACCAGCCGCCGAGCCAGCCCCCGCTCCATGATCCGGGCGAAGGGCGAGGCGTGGGAGCGGGGATTGCCCTCGAAATCGTCATACAGGTCGGGATGGGCATCGAAGTGAAGGATGTCGATCGCTCCGTGGGCGGCGGCAAGCGCCTCGATCACCGGGACGGTGATCGAATGGTCGCCGCCGAGGACGAGCGGGACGGCGCCGTCGGCGGCCGCCTCGGCGACGGCGGCGGCGATGAGGGCGTCGTCGCCGTCGGCCTCGGCCAGCGGCAGGTCGCCGGAGTCGGAGAGGCGGACGTCGAGCCCCAGCTCGATCCCCGACTCGGCCGCCATGTTGCCGTGATCGGAGCGGAGCGCCGAGCGGATCAGCGGCGGCGCCAGCGCCGCTCCGCGCAGGAAGGACGAATGGCGGTCGGTGGGGGCGCCGATCAGCCGAAGCTCCGGAACGTCGGTCCTGGTCGCGGCTTCATTCTCCATCGGCGGCGTCTGTGGAGAGGCGCACCGGCCTTGTCCAGCGGGGACCGGGCGGCCGCGTGACAGGGGTCCGCTTCTCACCCGGCGATTTGGGGGAACCGGATCCACCCGGCATCGTCTATGCGCCTTCCACCTTCAAGGATCGCCATGCTCCAGCCGCCCCGCCCCGATCTGACCGGCGCCCGCCCCGGCTTCCGCGAGTTCGTGGTCCTGATCGCGGGCCTGATGTCGCTGAACGCCCTCGCCATCGACGCGATGGTGCCGGCGCTGCCCGCGATCGGCGAGGCCCTGAACGTCCCCGACGAGAACAGCCGCCAGCTCGTCGTCTCGCTCTACGTGCTCGGCTTCGGCCTCACCCAGATCGTCTACGGGCCGCTCTCGGACCGGTTCGGGCGCAAGCCGGTGCTGGTCGTCAGCCTCGTCCTCTATGTCGGCTTCGCTCTGGCCTGCTGGGCGGCGCCGAGCTTCACCCTGCTTCTGGCGGCGCGGATGGCGCAGGGCGGAGCCGCGGCCTCGACCCGGGTGCTGGTCGTCTCGATCGTGCGCGACCGCTACGAAGGCGGGCGGATGGCGCGGATCATGTCGCTCGCCTTCCTCGTCTTCCTGCTCGTGCCGATGCTGGCTCCCGTCTTCGGCCAGCTCACCCTGCTCGTCGCCTCGTGGCGGGCGATCTTCTTCGGCCTGGCGCTGGGCGGGGCGGTCATGCTGCTGTGGACGACGATCCGGCTGCCCGAGACCCTGAACCCGGAATATAGGCGGCCGCTCAACCCGAAGACGATCTGGGACGGGACCTGGCAGACGCTCAGCAACCGCCAGTCGCTCGGCTACACGCTCGCCTTCACTTTGATGATGGCGAGCCTGATGGGCTATATCAACTCGATCCAGCAGATCGTCTTCGACATCTTCGGCCGGCCCGAGCTGATCGCCGCGACCTTCGCCGGGGTCGCGCTGCCCATGGCCTTCACCTCCTGGCTCAACTCGAGGATCGTCGAGCGGATCGGGACCCGCCGGGTCGCCCATGCGGGCCTCGCCCTGTTCACCTTGTCGGCGCTGGTCCACCTCGTCGTCGTCCTGACGACCGGCGAGAGCCTGTGGCTGTTCATCGTCCTGCAGGGCCTGACCATGGCCTGCTTCGGCCTCGCCTCCGCCAATTTCGGATCGCTGGCGATGCAGCCGCTGGGCCATGTCGCGGGCACCGCCTCGTCCGTGCAGGGGTCGATCGGAACGATCGGCGGAGCGCTGCTCGGCCTCGCCGTCGGCCAGAGCTTCGACGGGACGCTTGTGCCGATGGTCGGCGCCTTCGCCGCCTTCGGGGCGATCGCTTTGCTCATCCTCCTGGCGACGGAACGGGGGAGGCTTTTCGGGCAGGGATGACGCAGCGGCGGTGACCGAATGACCTGCGCCGTGCCCGGCCGAAGGCCCCGAACCGGTTCGCACAAAGCACACGAAGGTCACGAAGAGGCTCCGCCCACGCCGCCTAATGGCCCTTTCCGAATTAGCGCCGGGACGAAGCCGCTACGCGGACCCTTCGTGCCCTTCGCGTGCTTTGTGCGAACCCGGATCTTTCTTCAAATCATCGTCCGGATCCGGACGAAGTTCATGAAGTTCACGATCTCGCGCTAAATATCGTCCTCCGGGCCCGGACCGGCCATCAGCGCCTCGGCGACCTCGTCGGTCTTGCCGCGGATGGCGCGCTCGAGGCGGGCTCCGACCTCCGGATTCTCGCGCAGGTAGGTCTTGGCGTTCTCGCGGCCCTGGCCGATCCGGATCGAATCGTAGCTGAACCAGGCGCCGGACTTCTCGACGATCCCGGCCTTCACTCCGAGGTCGAGTATCTCGCCGACCTTGGAGATGCCCTCGCCGTACATGATGTCGAACTCGACCTGCTTGAACGGCGGCGCCACC
>JASLBD010000414.1 GCA_030146745.1 Allosphingosinicella sp.
GACGCGCTGATGGACGTCGACATCGGGCCGGTCGTCGACGCGCTCGATCCCTATCACCGCCGCTACCGCCGCGGCCCGGAGACGCTGGGCGACCTCGCCGGCCGCCGCGACCCCTATGCGCGCGAGCGGATGCGGGCCGAGATCGGCGCCGTCACCGTCGGCCTCGGCGCCGCGGTCGAGCAGATGGCGGTGATGACCCCGATCCTCCGCCGAAGCCTCGAGGACGCCACCCGCCGGATGCAGGACGCGATCGCCCGGGGCCGGGCGGCGCGGCCCTACGACCGAGATTATGACCGGCGCTATGACGAGCGTTACGAGCGCGATCACGATCCGCGCGACTATGATCGGGAATACGAGCCGAGATAAGCCGTCATCCCGGACTTGATCCGGGATCCATGAACACTGGCGGGCGAGGACTTGCTCGTCCGTGCAGATGGATTCCGGCCTTCGCCGGAATGACGGATGGACGCGACCTCCGCGGCGGCGCTAGAGACGCCCTCGCATGTGGCAGCTCTACCAATTCCCGCTTTGCCCCTTTTCGCGCAAGGTCCGGCTGATGCTGGCCGAGAAGGGCATCGCCCATGAGCTGGTGCGCGAATCGCCCTGGCTGAAGCGCGACGAGTTCACCGACCTCAATCCCGCCGGCCAGACCCCGGTTCTGGTCGAGGAGGCGCGCGGGATCGTGCTCATCGATTCGAAGGCGATCTGCGAATATTTCGAGGAGACGGTCGACCGCTCGCCGATGATCCCGGGCACCGCGCCCAACCGCGCCGAGGTCCGGCGGCTGGTCTCCTGGTTCGACGAGGGCCTCTACGGCGAGGTGGTGGCGCCGATGATGGAGGAGCGGATGACCAAGCGCCTGGTCAGCCGCGACCCGCCCGACACCAGGGTGCTTCGCGAGGCGATGAAGACCGCCAACAACCATATCGACTATATCGACTATCTGCTCGACCATCGCCGCTGGCTGGCGGGGCCGGTGCTGAGCCTCGCCGATCTGACCGCGGCGGCGCATCTGTCGGTCGCCGATTATCTTGGCGGGATCGACTGGCGCGGGCACAAGCAGACCGCGGACTGGTATTCGGTGATGAAGTCGAGGCCGAGCTTCCGGCCCCTGCTGGCCGAGCGGATGGAGGTGATCTCGCCGCCGCCCCATTACGACAAGGTGGATTTTTAAGGGACGTCATCCCAGCGGAGGCTGGGATCCCGGCGGGTGATGAACGGCGGCGCCCTTCACCCCCTGGGGTCCCAGCCTTCGCTGGGACGACGGGTTACGCCCGCTTCGCCGTGACGAAATAGTCGAGGCTCTTGTTGTCCGACAGGTGGAAGCCTCGCGCCGGCCCCCAGGCGAGGCCGTGGCAGTCGAGTATCTCCAGCCCGGCGTCCCGCAAAAGGGCGCACAGCTCCTCCGGCGAGAGGAATTTCTCCCAATCGTGGGTGCCCTTCGGGATCCGGCCGGTGCCCTCGCCGATCAGGATCAGCATCAGCCTCGACAGGGCGGTGCGGTTGGGGGTGGAGAGGATGAGGAGGCCGTCGTCGGCGAGGGCGTCGGCGAGGCCCTGGACGAAGGTCCTTGTCTCGGCGACATGCTCGACCACTTCGAGCGAGGCGACGAGGTCGAACCGTCCCTCCAGCGCCTCGACCCCGCCGACCCGATAGTCGATCTCCAGCCCCTGGCCGAGCGCATGATCGCGCGCCGCGGCGATATTCTCGGGCGCGGGATCCACCCCGGTCACGCTGGCCCCGAGGCGCGCCAGCGGCTCGGCGAGAAGCCCGGCGCCGCAGCCGACGTCGGCCGCCCGACGCCCCTCGAGCGGCTTCAGATTGCATTCGTCCAGCCCCCAATGCCGGTCGATCCGCTCGCGAATGTAGGCGAGCCGCACCGGATTGAGCTGGTGGAGCATGGCCGAGGAGCCCTTCGGGTCCCACCAGTCGGCGGCCATGGCTCCGAAATGGGCGGCTTCCCTGGGGTCGATCGTGTTCGTCGCGGTCATGGTCTCTGGTCCGTCATTCCGGCGAAAGCCGGAATCTCCTTGCACGTAACGCGGGGACGCGGAAAGAGACCCCGGCTTTCGCCGGGGTGACGGCGAGGAGGAGACGCCCGCCGTCATGGCCCGCATCGTGATGAAATTCGGCGGCACCTCGATGGCGGGCATCGAGCGCATCCGCCATGTCGCTCAAAGGGTGAGGAACGAAGCGGAGGCCGGCAACCAGGTCGCCGTCGTGGTCTCGGCCATGGCGGGTGAGACGGACCGGCTGATCCAGTTCTGCCGCGAGGCCTCCAGCCTCTACGATCCGCGCGAATATGACGTGGTGGTGGCGAGCGGAGAGCAGGTGACGAGCGGGCTGCTGGCGATCACCCTCCAGGGCATGGGGGTCAACGCCCGCTCCTACATGGGCTGGCAGCTCCCGATCCGCACCTCCGGACACGCCTCCGCCTTGATCGACGATATCGACGCGAGCGTGCTCGAGCGGGTGTTCGGCGAGGGCGGCATCGCCGTCATCCCGGGCTTCCAGGGCGTGGCGGCGGACGGGAGCCTCGCCACTTTGGGCCGCGGCGGCTCCGACACTTCGGCGGTGGCGCTGGCGGCGGCGGTCGATGCGGACCGCTGCGACATCTATACCGACGTCGACGGGGTCTACACGACCGACCCCAGGATCGTGCCGCGCGCCCGCAAGCTTCCCGCCGTCACCTACGAGGAGATGCTGGAGCTGGCCAGCGTCGGCGCCAAGGTGCTCCAGACCCGCTCGGTCGGGCTCGCCATGCGCGAGAACATCCCCATCCGGGTCCTCTCGTCGTTCGACGACCGGCCCGGAACCATGATCGTGGGCGACGAAGCCATCGAGGAATACAATATGGAACGGCAACTCATCACCGGCATCGCCCACGACAAGAACGAGGCGCGGGTGACCCTGGCCGGGGTGCCCGACCGCCCGGGCGCGGTGGCGGCGGTGTTCGCGCCGCTCGCCGCCGGCGCGATCAACGTCGACATGATCGTCCAGTCGGTGCCGCGCGCCGGGCAGAAGAGCGACCTCACCTTCACCGTCCCCACCGCCGCGCTCGCCCAGACCCGCGACCTCCTCGAGAAAGCACGCGAGGGGATCGGCTTCGACGAGATCCTGACCGACACCAACGTCGTCAAGGTCAGCGCGGTCGGGGTCGGCATGCGGTCCAACGCGGGCATCGCCGCGACCATGTTCCAGACGCTGGCCGACAGGGGGATCAACATCCTCGCCATCACCACCTCGGAGATCAAGGTGTCGGTGCTGATCGCCGAGGAATATACCGAGCTGGCGGTGCGGGTGCTTCACACGGCCTACGGCCTGGACGACGACGGAGAGGCGACTTGAGTCTGCCCGTCG
>JASLBD010000427.1 GCA_030146745.1 Allosphingosinicella sp.
AGCCAGCTCGGCGTGGCGGCGAAGCATCCTGGCCGCGACCGAATGGAAGGTGCCGAGCCAGGGCATGCCCTCGACCGCGTCGCCGACCTGCCGGCCGACCCGCTCCTTCATCTCCCGAGCCGCCTTGTTGGTGAAGGTGACGGCGAGGATCTCGGACGGCCAGGCGAGGCGGGTGTGGACGAGATGGGCGAGGCGTGCGGTCAGCGCCGCGGTCTTGCCCGTGCCGGCGCCGGCGAGCACCAGCACCGGCCCTTCCGTCGTCAGCACCGCCTCGCGCTGGGGCGCGTTGAGCCCGCGCAGATAGGGGGGCTCCGGCGTCTCGGGCTGCGGGAGAGTCACTCGGGTGAGGTAGGGAACATAAGGGGCTGGAGCAAGCGAAGCTTGGCTTGCGCGGCACTGCCGGCCGTCGTATCACAGCCGGAACAAAGGGAGGTCGAGCGATGCCTGAAGGCGGCTGTCATTGCGGCGCGGTGCGCTATGAAATGCCCTCGGAAGCCATTCACCAGGCGCTGTGCCATTGCAGGGAATGCCGGCGTCATTCCGGAGCGCCGATGGTGGCTTGGGGGCTGGTACCCCGGGACCAGCTGAAGGTGGAGGGGGAAACCCGGACCTATGCCTCGTCCGAGCACGGGCGGCGGCATTTCTGCGGAACTTGCGGCACGGCGCTCTTCTACACCAACGAAATGATCTTCCCCGGCACGATCGACGTCCAGATCTGCACCCTGGACGAGCCGGACTCTATCCCGCCGCAGGCCCAGATCCAGGTGGCGGAGCGGATCGGCTGGATGGCGCGGGCGCACGCGCTTCCCGAATTCGAGCGCTATCCGGGCTGAGCCGCCTTGCGGAGCAGGGTGATGCGCGCCTTGCCGTAGGTGCGTTCCGCGTCGAGCTCATAGCCTTCCGCCGCCACGGTCTCGCCGCGGCCGGTCTCGACGCTGACCCAGCCGCCGGGGGCGACGGCGAGCCTGGCCAGAACGGCGGGAGCAAGGCCGCTGCCGTAGGGCGGGTCGAGGAAGGCGAGGTCGGCGGGAGCGGGGAGAGCGGCATGTTCGGCATTCCTCGCCAGCACTTCGCCCGAGGCTCCGAGCGCGGCGATATTGGCCCGGATCGAGTCCACCGCGCGGCGGTCGTTCTCGACGAAGACGCAATGGGCCGCGCCTCGGGAAAGGGCTTCAAGGCCGAGCGCGCCCGAGCCGGCGAACAGGTCGGCGACCTGCAGCCCCTCGAAGCTGCCGAGGCGGCTCGCGAGCATCGAGAACAGGCCCTCGCGGGCCCGGTCGGAGGTTGGGCGGGTGGAGTCGCCGGGCGGAGCGAGAAGGGGACGGCCGCGCCACCGGCCGGCGATGATCCTCACTTATTTGGCCCTCCCCGGCCTTTGCCGGGGAGGGGGACCGCCCGAAGGGCGGTGGAGGGGCTCTTTTCGAGGCCCTCGAAGAGCCCCTCCGCCACGGCGCTGCGCGCCGCGGTCCCCCTCCCCCGTAAATACGGGGGAGGATTTTCCGCCTTTGAGCCCCTTCAGGAAGCCGACGAGGTCGTGCTGCCGCACTTCGTCCACCGCCCCGGCGGGAAGATCGGCGAGCGGGAAGGGGCCGTAGGACGTGCGCAGCAGGCGGGAGACCTGGAGGCCGAGATGCTCGAGGACCCGGCGGACCTCGCGATTCTTGCCTTCGGTCAGCTTCAGCTCGATCCAGGCGTTGCGCCCGGTCCGCCGCTCGAGATTGGCGTCGATCGAGCCGTAGCGAATGCCCTCTATCTCGACGCCCTGGATGAGGTCCTCGAGCCGCTCCTGGCTGATCTCGCCGAAGACCCGCGCCCGGTAGGTGCGCTCGACTCCGGAGGAGGGAAGCTCGAGCTGGCGCTTCAGCTCGCCGTCGGTGGTGAGGAGGAGAAGGCCCTCGGTGTTGAGGTCGAGCCGCCCCACCGGAATCACCCGCGGCAGGCCCTGGGGCAAGCGGTCGTAGATGGTCGGTCGGCCCTTGGGGTCGCGCTCGGCGGTCAGGAGCCCCGCCGGCTTGTGGTAGCGGAAGAGGCGCGCGGGCGCCGGCGCCTTGACAGGCCTGCCGTCGACCGTGACTCCGTGGAGCGACGTCAGCAGGGTGGCGGGCGTCTCCACGACCTTGCCGCCGATCGCGATCCGCCCCTCGGCGATCATCCGCTCGATCTCCCGGCGCGAGGCGATTCCGGCGCGGGCGAGCAGCTTGGCGATGCGCTGGGAGTCCTTGGGGGGGGCAGGTGGGGGCAGCTTGTCCTCCTCATGTGTAGCCGGAGAGCCGGAAGGGCGGAAATATGCGCTCAGTCGATCCGCCCGCCAGGCACATTTCGGTCTTCGCGCTCGTTACGCATGAGAAATCGAATCCCGGTGGGCAAGGGCGCGCATTAGATGTTGTTCGGCAAACGCGAAAGGGCGATCCGGCGTATCCTCATCGTCGAGGACGAGCCGCTCGTCGCATTCGACAACGAGCATCTGCTTCGCGAATGCGGCTACGAGGTGGTCGCCACCGTCGACACGCTCGCCGACGCGGTGCGGGTGCTGGGCGAGGAGGAGGTCGATCTCGTCCTAAGCGACATCCAGCTCAACGGCGACGGCGACGGCATGGACGTTGCCCGGGCCGCGGGTGCGAGGCAGGTGCCGGTCCTGTTCGTCACCGCCAATTGCCCCGCCGAAGCGCGCAGCGTCGGCATCGGCTGCCTCGCCAAGCCCTATTCCGACAAGGTCCTGAAGGGCGCTCTGGAGACGCTCGAGCGGAAGCTGTCGGGGAGGAAGATGGGAAAGCTGCCGGCCGGGCTGAGCCTGTACGAGGAGGCGTAGATCCGTCGCCCCAGCGGAGGCTGGGGTCCCGGCGGGTGATGAACGCGGCGGTCTTCACCCCCTGGGGCCCCAGCCTCCGCTGGGGCGACGGCCTATTCCAAAGCCGCGTTCACCTGGTCGTGGAAGTGCCTGATCCCGGTCTCGAGCGTGCCCAGCGTCAATTCCTCCACCACCCCGGTCGCCAGCCCTTCCTGGCCGAGCGCCGCCGCCCGGTAATCCTCGCCGCCGAACACCCCTTCGTCGAGCAGGGTCCAGCTTCGCTCCCAATGGTCCTCTTCCTCGGGACTCGACGGCGGCTCGGGGATCAGCATGAAATCCTCGACCAGGGTGCGGCCGACGCCCTGCGGCATCAGCACCATCAGATTCACATAGTCGGGGCTCATGATCATGATCGTCGCCGGGAAGAGCTGGTAGGCGAAGGTGATCACGGCCCGGAGCGCCGGCCAGTCCCCATGGTCGACGGCGGCGAGATGGTCGATCCGGCCCACCGCCGAGCGCTGGTGCCGGCCGAGAACGTCGGCGGCCGTCACTCCGTCGGTGAAGAATTTGGCGATGGTCGGGGCGTGGAGGCGCTGGACGTGGTAGCTTTCGAGGAAGGCGTCCATGATCAGCTTCCAGTTGGAGGCGACGTCGTGGACCCGGCGTCGGTAGAGGTGGTGGCCGCCCAGGCCGAAGGCGTCGAACTCGGGCGCCAGCGAGCTCGCATCGGAAAAATCCGCTTCCTCGCGCGCGAACCAGATCAGCCCGCCCGCCTCGCGGGAGGGAAGCTCGGCCAGGCCGTACCGGCCCTTGTCGAGGCCGGGGAAGGTGTCGGGGCGCGGCATTCCGGCCAGAGCTCCGTCGAGCGAATAGGACCAGGCGTGATAGGGGCAGACGATGCGGGGGCCGCACAGCGCTTCTCCGCCCTCGATGAGGCGGGTGCCGCGATGCCGGCAGACATTGTAGAAGACCCGCGCCTTGCCCTCGCGGTCGCGGGCGAGGAGCAGGGGGATTGCGAAGCCGTCGTGGGGCACCGCCATGTTGCCGCGCGGAAGCAGCGCGGAGGGAGCGATGACCTGCGGCAGCCGCCCGAACAGCCGTTCCCGCTCGCGCTCGAAATGGGCGGGATCGGTGTAGGCGGAGGCGGGGACGGTGGTGATCGCCTCGCCATGGCTGCTCTCGCCGCGAGCGATCACTGCCGCGAGGGCGAGCTGCCCCTCGGTGGGGCGAAGGCTGGCGGGCATGTCCATGGCCCGGGAAACTGCGGCCCCGCGCGTGCCAAGGCAAGAGCAATTCCTCCGCGGCATTTGCCGGGGAGGGGGACCGCACGAAGTGCGGTGGAGGGGTTCTTCGGGCGCCAGAAAGAACCCGTCCACCATGCTTCGCATGGTC
>JASLBD010000443.1 GCA_030146745.1 Allosphingosinicella sp.
CGACATACCTCTAAATGAACCGGCAAACAGGGGAGACGGAAATATGCGGCCGCCATCGATCGTCAACTTCACCCGAGTCGTTCTGCTTTCGCTGGCGATCGGAATCCTCGCCACATGGCTGTCATGGGCCAAAGTGGAGGAGGCCGTCGCCGCCTCGGGGATGGGGACGGGTGCCATCCTCGGGATCCAGGGCGTCACGATCGCGCTCTATCTGGTGCTGATCTGGTTCATCTACGCGCACGGCAGCCCGGTGGCGAAATGGATCTACGTCGTCCTGTCCGTTCTCGGTCTGGTCGTCGGCCTGATCGGCTTCGGCCAGACCCTGTCCTACGGGACCGTCCCGGCGATCCTCGCCGCGATCCAGTACATCCTCTCGATAATCTCGCTCTGGCTGCTGTTCCGGCCGGATTCTAAGGCGTGGTTCTCGGAGGGTCGGTCGGACCCCGGCGCGATCCACTAGTCCGGGGCGCGGCGCGCTCGCGGCTCAGCGGCGCGCCACCACCTCGCCCTCGAGGATCATCGTCTCGGGATGGTTCTTGTCGAGCCAGCGCTTGACGATCCTCAGGTTGCGCGTGTTCGACCTGAAGAAGAAATCGGGGATGGCGCCGACGAACGGGATCGCGCCGAGCACGAAGTCGAGGCCGATATTGCCGCCCATCCGCGCCAGATGCCATTTCGGCATTCCAAGGTTGCGCGCCTCCCAGGCCAGCCAGCTACCCATCGCCGCGGCGATCACGCTGCCGCCGACCGGGATGACGTTGAAAATGACGTCGAGGCCGAACTGTCGCTGGGTCCCCGGCAGGGTGAACATCCCCTCGAGCAGCTTCTCCATCGCCTCGATCCGCCGGCGCACCGAGGCCGGGTCGCGTCCGACCGGAAGCCGCTGGGCGAGCGCGTCGAACTGTTCCTGCGGTGTCGGCATCTTTCGTCTCCTCCCTCGTCATGCGGGGAGCGAAGCGCCGAAGCAATCCATTGATCAAGCGCCGCGCCGGATTGCTTCGCTTCGCTCGCAATGACGAACTCCTATTCTTGCTCGGGGATCAGCTCGCCGATCGGGTGGCGGCCGAAGGAATTGGGGCGGAAGCCGGTAAGCCGCGGCGCGACCAGCGACCAGCGCACCGGCGCCGTCAGCGGGATGAACGGGCCCAGGCCGGCGAGTATCCGGTCGGCATCGGCGAGAAGGCCGCGGCGGGCGGCGGCGTCGGTGGCGGTCCTCGCCGCCGCCATCGCCTCGTCCGCGGCGGGATCGCAGATCCGGCTCGCCGCGCAGGAGAAATGGCGAAGATACCAGCTTGCCATGCTTGCGGGCGCCACTTCGTCGATGAGGCGCAGGTCGGCGTCGGCCTCGGCCGGCACCCGGACCGTCTCGACCCCGACCGCGGCCCAGTCGCGCCGGAGCCGGGCGAAGAGCAGCCGGTAGCCCGGTCCTTCGGGAAGCGCGACCCGGACATTGAGCCTGTCTTCGCCTTCCATCGAGTCCCGGAGCAGGGCCGCCGCCCGGGCCTGCCGCACCGGCAGCGGATCGCGGATCCAGAGCGGCGCCGAAACCTGGCCCAACCCCTCTATGCCGGGCGGAAGCAGCGATTGCCGCGCCTGCAGGCCGGGCACTCCCAGAGCGGCGGCGAGGGCCTGCCGGTCGATCGCCATGGCGAGGGCCTGGCGGGTCTCCATCCGGGCGAATGCGCCTTCGGGCGCGGTGAAGGCGAGTCCGAACAGGCCGTTCACCGGATCCAAGCGAAGCTGCGCCGTCGGAGCGCCCACCGCCCGCGCCAGCGGCAGGTCGCCGAGAGTCCCGCCCAGCACCAGGTCCGCCTGCCCCTCGTCGAAGCGGGCCGCCGCCAGGGCCGCGCTCTCGCCGCGGAGCAGCAGCGGCGGCGGAGGATTGTCGCCCTCCTGCGCTTCCGCTTCGGCCGGAGCGAGCCGGACCGACCCGTCCGGCCGCCGCTCCGCCCGGTAAGGGCCCGAGCCTTCGCTGCCGCGGACGATCGCCAATTCGGGCTGGGCGAGGAGCTGGAGGAAGTTGGGCCGCGGCGATTTGAGGCTGATCTCGAGCACGTCGTCGGTCATCGCGACGATCTCGTCTACGGCTCCGAGCACCGGCTTCAGCGGATTGCGGCTTGCCGGCGCGATCGCGGCGCGAAGCCTCGCCGCGACCTGCTCGGCGGTGATCCGGCGCCCGCCCAAGCTCGCCTCGCCGAGCCGGAAGGTGTAGCGAAGGCCGTCGTCCGAGACGATCCAGCGCTGAGCCAGGGCGGGCTCGATCTCGCCGCCGGCGTCGAAGCGGACCAGGCCCTGGGCGGCGGCTTCGGTCAGGATCGCGGAAGGGGGGGCGAGCCGTTCGCGGTTGGGATTGACGATCCGGGGCTCGCCGCCGACGGCGCTGATCGAGACCGGGCCGGTCTCCTCGCCGCCGCAGCCGGCGAGAAGGAGTGTCGCGGCGAGCAGCGCCGGCGCCGGAAGGAAGCGAGTCACCATCTCCCCCCGCGATAGCGCAGCAGCGAACGACCGTCATCCCGGCGCAGGGCGGGGTCAGGCCGGCTCCGTCGCCCCCTATTCGTTTAAAGGGCCCAGGGTGGAGCAGCGCCGCTGTTCGAGACTTCGTCCGGACTGCGGAGCGGCGCGGCCCCGGATGCTGAAACGCGTTCAGCCTGACGATGTGGACAGGCTGCGACTGTGTCTCGACCCTTTACCGCCCTTTCATCTTTGCCCCGCTAGGATCGGGGGCATGAACCAGTACAAGCCGCGCCGATCGGGCCGGACCCCAGTGGCGGGCCGAACCCAATTGCGCGCCCAGAGCTGGTACAGCATCGAGGTGACGGTCTGCGACGTCTCGACCAGCGGTTTCATGGCCGAGTGCAGCGAGCCGGTGCGAATCGGCAGCTACGTCTCGCTCGACGTCCCCGGAATCGGCCCGGTCAACGCCCAGGTCCGCTGGCAGCTCGGCGACCGCATGGGCGGCCAGTTCATCGACCCGATCCGCCTCCACCGCTGCGAGTGGACCGCGGTGCCGGCGGAGCCTCCGCAGGAAGCGGCGTAGGCGGGCCGCGGCGCGGGTTGCCTGGCGGCGGCCCGCACGACACAGGTTCCCGGGGCGGTCGCGCCATCAAGGCGTCGATTGATTTGGAAATATCCAGGAAGCGTGCATCCTCCTCACCGGCATCATGGGGGAGGGGGCTGACCATGTCGTCGGCCAGACCGTTCCGCGTGTTCGTCAGCTATTGCCACAAGGACAGGGCGTTCGCGGCCTGGCTGCAGCGCCGGCTCGAGGCTTATCGCCTGCCGAGGCGGCTGGCGGACAAGGTGGCGCCGTTGCCCGGCCAAGCGCCGGGGCGTATCGGGCCGGTCTTCCGCGACCGGGAGGATCTGTCGGCCGCGACCGACCTTTCGGCGGCTGTACGCGAGGCGATCGCGGCGTCTTTGGCCCTGGTGGTGGTCGCGTCCCCGATGCTGCCAGGTCCCGATGGGTGGCGTGTGAGATCGCCTTGTTCCGCGAGTTCCATCCCGAGGCGCTGATCCTGGTGGCGCTGGCGAGAGGGGAGCCCGCCGAAGCGCGGCGCTCACGGCGAAGGCGGCGATGCTGGTGCAAGTCATGGCGCTGCTGCTGGCGATGGCGCTGCAGGCCCGCAGCGAGTCGGAGCCTCAAGCGGTCGCGCTTCCAATCGCGCTCGACCCCCGACACAGGCAACAATGGAGGCGGCGAGCCGACGGCCCCTTAGCGCTCCAATTGTGACCTGGTGCGGACGGCGGGACTCGAACCCGCACGCCCCGAGGGGCAGGAGATTTTAAGTCTCCGGCGTCTACCGGTTCCGCCACGTCCGCACCGCCACGGCATGCCATGATCGGAGCGGCGGCGGAAGCGGTGCCCGGCCGGAGCCGCGATAAAGCAGCTTGACGAGGTCTAGTCGCTCCCCCGGCCATGGCGCGGTTCGGTGGGAATGGCGAGCGGGCTTCGGCTTGCGAGCCGATGGTCGGCGCGAAGATTCATTCGGGTACATATGAGCTCGCGTCTATCGAAAGAGCCGGTCGAAAGTTTGTCTCCCCGGCGGTTCGCCCCGCGCGGGCGTGAAGCCGGAACCGCCTGGGGCCGCAAGGCTGGGAATGGCGGGAAGCCACCTCCTCTCCGGGAGCGGCGAGGATGGGACCGGCGGCTCTTCGCTTGAGTCTGGGCGCTTTCGAGTAACGAACGAAAGCAAGCAAAGTCGTCCAGCCCCGGGTGCCTGTGGCAGGAGCGCCGACCGTTTTCTCCTCCCAGCGTTCGAGGCGCGGGAGATGTGCGCGCGCGAGTCGCGCCCGGGCGGCGGCAGGGCGCGCGTGCGCCACTTCATTCACTCCGGCGGCGGGGAGGCGATGGCAGTCGCGCCCACTTCGTCCACTTTGAAGGCCGTCGCCGACTTCCGGCGAAAGCCGAGCCGATGATGAATCCGGTCGCGCGCTGTTCGCGGGTGCCGGCTTTCGCCGGATGCCGCAAGGCTCAGACGTTCAGCCGCTCGCGCATTTCCTTGCCGGGCTTGAAGTAGGGCACGCGCTTGGCGTCCACATCCACGGCGTCGCCGGTGCGGGGGTTGCGGCCCTTGCGGGCGTCGCGCTCTCGGGTCGAGAAGGCGCCGAAGCCGCGAAGCTCGACCCGGCCGCCCTGCTGGAGCTGGTCGGTGATCGAGTCGAAGAAGGCGGAAACCACCCGCTCGATCTCCTTGCCCGTAAGATCGGGATGATCATCGCAAAGCAGCTGCACGAGCTCGGAACGGATCACAGCTTCCCCCCAATATGAGAAAAACGGCCAAAACGGTCGCCGGCCTCGCCCCCGAAGCCGGCCCGCTAACCCAAGTTAAATCTCAATTTCGCGCCGAACGCAATATCCCAGGTTCAAAAAAGCGAGGAAAATTCGGCCCTTGCCGTACAATCGGAGCGGCTGGGCGAAAGGGCGGGCCGCACCGCGGCCCGCCCGGCCGAAGGTTATTCCTTGCCTTTGTTTTTGAGGGCTTCGCCGAGGATGTCGCCGAGGCTCGCGCCGGAATCCGACGAGCCGTACTGGGCGACGGCCTGCTTCTCCTCGGAGATCTGGAGCGCCTTGATCGAGAAGTTGGGCTTCTTCGAGCGGTCGAAGCCGATCACCATCGCGTCGAACTTCTGGCCGACCTGGAAGCGCTCGGGCCGCTGCTCGTCGCGGTCCCGGCCGAGATCGGTGCGCTTGATGAAGCCGGTCGCCCCGTCGTCGCCGACCTGGACCTCGAGCCCGCCGTCGCGGACCTCGAGCACGGTCACCGTCACCGTCTCGTTCTTGTTGACTCCGCCGCCCGCGGCCGAGGTGCCGCCCTTGGCGACCCCGCCGCGCTCGAGCTGCTTCATGCCGAGGCTGATCCGCTCCTTCTCGACGTCGACGTCGAGGACGACGGCCTTCACCATCTCGCCCTTGCGGTGAAGGTTCAAGGCCTCCTCGCCGGTCACGCCC
>JASLBD010000447.1 GCA_030146745.1 Allosphingosinicella sp.
GGGCTGCACGACAAGGTGCTCGCCAAGGAGAAGATCGAGAGCTTCGGCAAATGGCTGCAGACGACCGTCGTCGGGCCGTTCCGCGAATTCCTGCGCCGTCGAGGCGCGGTGCTCATCCTGCTGTTCGTGCTGATCTACAAGCTCGGCGACGCGATGGGCAAGATCATGCTCAATCCGATGATCGTCGAACTGGGCTTCAGCGACACCGAGTTCATCGTGATCAACAAGGGCGTCGGCTTCTGGGGCCTGATCGTCGGAGTCGCGCTCGCGCCCCCGTTCATGGCCTGGCTTGGAATGGGGCGCGCCCTGTTCGTCTCGGGGGTGCTGATGATGGTCAGCAACGCGATGTTCGCGGTCCTCGCCGTGCAGGGGCATTCGAACCTTTGGCTCACCATCGCCGTCGTGACCGAGCAGGTGACGAGCGGAATGGGCCTGACGGTGTTCGTCACCTACCTCTCGGGCCTGTCCAACCTTGCCTATACCGCGACCCAGTTCGCCCTGCTCTCCTCCTTCGCGGCGGTCGGACGGACGTGGTTGTCGACTCCGGCCGGAATTGCCGCGGAGCAACTCGGCTGGCCGGGCTTCTGGCTGATGACGATGGCGGTCGGCGTGCCGGGCCTGATCCTGCTCTGGATATTGTGGAGTCGCGGCTTCGTCGTGGACACGGTGCGCCAGCCCAAGAGCGAGGACGACGAGACCGAGGCCGGCGCCGGCAAGCCCAAGCCAGCGACGGCCTGAGCCTGTCGAAGGCCTCTCCTTAATTCGCGGCAAGTGAGGGAAGGGCTTCGACAGGCTCAGCCCGAACGGGTGATGCTCGACTTTTTTGCCCTTACGTCGGCGCCTGGCCGTTCGTCCTGAGCACTTCGCCGGCCAGGTAGAGCGAGCCGAGGATCAGGACGACGGGCGGCCGGCCCCGGTCGGCGTGGCGGGCGATCCAGCGCAAAGCGGAATCGACGTCGGCGGCGACCATCGACGCGAGCCCGGCCGCGCGGGCGGCGGCGGCGAGGTCGGCCGGCGCGTGGTGCGGGTGGTTCGGGACCGGCACGGCGTGGAGGGTCGCGGCGCGGTTGGCGAACGGCTTCAGGACTCCGGCCGGATCCTTGTTGGCGAGCAGGCCCAGGACGATGTGGAAGGGGCGGTCGCCCGGCACATGGCCGCGGAAGAAGTCGGCGACGGCGCGGGCGGCGGCCGGATTGTGGCCGCCGTCCAGCCACAGCTCCGATCCCGGCGGCGGGATGTCGGCGAGCGGCCCGGGCGCTAGGCGCTGCAGCCGGGCGGGCCAGTCCGCCCAGCCGATCGCGGCGCGCAGGGCGGGCTCGCGAACATTCAGGGTCCGCTGGGTCCTCAGCATTGCCACCGCCAGCGCCGCGTTCATCGCCTGGTGGGCGCCGCGCAGGCGCGGAAGCGGAAGCTGAAGCTTGCCGCGCTCGTCGCGATAGTGGAGCTTCTGCCGGTAGACGATGGCATCCCAGCGGTCGCCCCGGGGCATCCAGTCCGCGCCCGCCGCCGCCGCCGCTTCGGCGATCCGGTCGGCCAGGCGATCCGGATAATGCTGGGTAACCAGGGGCACGCCGCGCTTGGCGATCCCCGCTTTCTCGGCGGCGATGTCCTCGATCCGGCTGCCGAGGAATTGCTGGTGGTCGACTCCGAGCTGGGCGATTCCGCACACGATCGGGGCGGGAATGACGTTGGTCGCGTCGAGCCGGCCGCCGAGGCCGACCTCGACGATGCAGGCATCGGCCGGCTGCCTGGAGAAAGCGAGGAAGGCGGCCGCGGTGGTCGCCTCGAAGAAGCTGATCTCCATGCCGAGCGCGGCGTCGAGGGTCTCCTCCAGCAAGGCGGCGAGCAAGCCATCGTCGATCAGCTGTCCGGCCAGCCGGATGCGCTCGTTGAAGCGGACGAGGTGGGGGCTGGTGTAGACGTGGGCGCTGAGCCCCGCCGCCTCGATCGCGGCCCTGAGGAAAGCGCAGGTCGAGCCCTTGCCGTTGGTGCCCGCGACGTGGAAGACCGGCGGCAGCCGCTCCTCCGGATTGCCGAGCCGGGCGAGGAGGGCGGAGATTCGCTCGAGGCCGAGGATGTCGGCGCCGGGGGACAGCGAGGCGAGCCGGTCGAGCTGGCGCTGGACGGCGGGATCGGAGGAGACGGCGCGGTCCATTCTTTAGCCCCTCCCCTTCAGGGGAGGGGTTGGGGTGGGGCCTGTGGAGAGCGCGGAGCTTGCGACATCCCCCACCCCCGGCCCCTCCCCTGAAGGGGAGGGGGGAATCTTCACGCCGCCGCTTTCTCTTCGGGGGTCATATAATCGATCAGCCGCGCCAGAGTCTCGCGCAGCGCCTTGCGGTGGACGACCATGTCCACCATCCCGTGAGCGAGCAGATATTCCGCCCGCTGGAAACCCTCGGGGAGCTTCTCGCGGATGGTCGATTCGATCACGCGCTGGCCGGCGAAGCCGATGAGGGCGCCGGGCTCGGCGATCTGGACGTCGCCGAGCATCGCGTAGGAGGCGGTGACTCCGCCGGTGGTCGGATCGGTGAGGACGACGATGTAGGGCAGGCCCGCCTCCTTCAATTCGGCGATCGCGACCGTGGTCTTGGGCATCTGCATGAGCGACAATATGCCCTCCTGCATCCGGGCCCCGCCGGCCGCGGTGAAGATGATGTAGGGGCAATGGTCGGCGATGGCGGCCCGGGCGCCGTCGAGGAAGGCGGCTCCGACCGCCATTCCCATCGACCCGCCCATGAAGGCGAAATCCTGGACTCCGATGACGGCGCGATGTCCTTCGACCGTGCCTCGGGCGTTGATCAGGGCGTCGCTCTCGCCCGTCGCAGTCCGGGCGGCCTTCAGCCGGTCGCTGTAGCGCTTGGAATCGCGGAACCTGAGCGGGTCCTCGCGGACCTGGGGCTGGGGAAGCATGGAATAGCCCGGGTCGAACAGGCTCTCGAACCGGGCCCTCGGGCCGATCCGGCCGTGATGGTCGCAGCGCGGGCAGACCGAGTCGTTCTCCTCCCACTCCTTGGTGAAGATCATAGCGTTGCACTGCCGGCATTTGTGCCAGAGATTGTCCGGAGTCTCCCGCTTGGGAAGGAACGGGATGGAATTGCGGACGCGGTTAAGCCAGCTCATCGGGGGTCTCCTGAAGGGGCGCGAGATAGGAGGGTGGGGGGAGGCTTGTCTACACTTTGCCTCCCTATGCGCAGCATGGGGAGGGGGACCAGGCGAAGCCTGGTGGAGGGGTGGTTGTCGCGGGCTTCTGCCAGTT
>JASLBD010000455.1 GCA_030146745.1 Allosphingosinicella sp.
AGGAAGGCGCCGAGCGGCACGTCCGAGATCATCTGCTGGGAGACGGCTTTCGAGAGCACCCGCTCCAGCTCGTCCGTCGCCTCCTCGGGCCCGATGTCGAGCGGCGCCGAGGCGCCGGCCGCCGCTACCTCGGCCGCCGACCAATAGGGTGTAATGGCGGGAGCCTTATCTCCCTCCCGGAGCGTCAGGAAGGTGCCGGGCGGGAGCTTGGCGATTCCCGAATAGATGGAATGCGGCGCCGGCACGTAGTTGAAGCGGGTGAAGAGGGCGAGCGCCCGTCGGTCGATCTCGCGCCGGAAGGCGGGGTGTCGGGCCAGCGCCTTCAGCTCCGAGCCGAACAGGAAGGCCGCCTCGGCGCCCTGGCCCTGCCAGCCGTAATAAAGCGGCTTCTCGCCGAGCCGGTCGCGGGCGAGGACCAGCGCCTTTTCCTGACGGTCCCACAAGGCCAGAGCGAACATTCCGGCGCATTGCTTCAGCGCTTCCCCGACGCCCCACGCCTCGATCGCGGCGAGCAGCGTCTCGGTGTCGCTATGCCCGCGCCAGGGGCCGGGCAGGCGCTCGCGCAGCTCGAGATGATTGTAGATCTCGCCATTGTAGACGGTGACGAACCGGCCAGAAGGCGAGGTCATCGGCTGCTCGCCGGCCGGGGAGAGGTCGAGGATGGCGAGCCGGCGGTGGCCGAGCGCCACCTTGCACTCCGTCTCCAGCCACGCTCCGGCGCTGTCCGGACCGCGATAGGCGATCGCTCCGGTCATCCGGCCGAGCGCGGCGCGCGCGCCCTGTCCGCCATGATCGAAACGTCCGCCGACGAAGCCGGCAATGCCGCACATGATCCGCTCCTCCGGTGCTGTCGCGGCTCCTTAGCTCCGCGCCGAAGCCGTTGCAATTGAACGGCGCCCGAGCGATTGGCGGGCCATGGCGCGTTTCGACCTCAAGAGGCTGACCGACATCGTCCTTTCGGCGACCGGCCTCGTCGTGCTGGCGCCGGTGATGGCGGGAGTCGCGATCGCGGTCGCCATAGCCCTGGGGCGGCCCGTCTTCTTCCGGCAGGTCCGGCCCGGCCTCCACGGCGCGCCCTTCCGGCTGATCAAGTTCAGGACCATGCTCGACGCCGCCGGGCCGGACGGGAAGCCGCTCGACGACGCGCAGCGGCTGACCCGCTTCGGCCGCTTCCTGCGCTCGAGCAGCCTCGACGAACTGCCCGAGCTTTGGAACGTGCTGAAGGGCGAGATGAGCCTGGTCGGCCCGCGCCCGCTGCTGATGCACTATCTTCCGCTCTACTCGCCGGAGCAGGCCCGGCGCCACGAAGTCCGCCCCGGCCTCACCGGCTGGAGCCAGGTCAACGGCCGCAACGCGATCGGCTGGCCGGAGAAGCTCGCCTTCGACACCTGGTATGTCGACAATCGCAGCTTCGCGCTCGACATGAAGATCCTGCTCATGACGGTGGCCAGGGTCCTCGCCCGAAGCGGCATCGCCGCCGAAGGGTCCGAGACCATGCCCGAGTTCCGGGGCAATGAGGAGCCGGCTCCAGGCGCTCACCGGCCGTTCACCGGGCGCAACCTAGGAGCCGGCCGATGACCTTCACTCGACGCCACCTCCTGCTCGCCGGACTGTCGGCGCCGGTCGCCTGGGCGGGGGCCGCCGGCGCTCAGCTTCCGGCCCGGATCTTCAGCCCGGAAGACCATGGCGCCCGCGGCGACGGCCGGACCGACGACACGGCGGCGCTCCAGCTCTGCCTCGATCTCGCTCCGGCCGGAGCGGTCGTCCGGCTGCGCAGGGGCGCGGTCTACCGGATCGACACGAACTACCGCCCGACCCGGGAGGATTACGGCGGGCTGCGCCTCAAGTCGGGCCAGATCCTCGAGCTGAACGGAGGCGAGCTGCGCGCCCTCCCGAGCCCGCACGGCCGGAGCTCGGTCGTCCAGGCCTTCAAGGCCTCGGGCTGGAAGATCGTCGGCCCGGGCCGGATCGTCGGCGAGCGCATGATCCATCGCGGCACCGGCGGCGAATGGGGCATGGGCATTGCGGCATGGGGCGGGGCCGACTGGCGGATCGTCGGCGGAGTCGAGGTCGCCGACTGCTGGGGCGACGGCATCTACGTCGGCTCCGCGGGAGGTGGCTTCTGCGAGAATTTCCTGATCGACGGGGCCAGGGTCCGCAACTGCCGGCGCAACGGGATCTCGGTCGTCAACGGCCGCAACGGCGAGATCAGGAACGTCGACATCGAGAAGGTCGGCGGGACGAATCCGCAGGGAGGGATCTGCCTCGAGCCGGACCTGTCCGAATTCCCCAACCGGGACATCCGAATCTTGAACGGCCGAATCCGGGACGTCCAGGTCGGAATCTACGTCACCAGCGCCAACGAGCGGATCTCGATCACCGGCATGGACATCGAAGGGATGAACAGCGGAATCATCGTCGCCGACAACAGCGCCGACATCCGCATCGAGAACAATCCCCACATCAAGTCGCTGATCGGCAACGCCGAAGGCGCGGCGATCCGGACGGTGGTGCAGCGGCCGGAAACGGTGCGGGGCCTGACCATCCGCAACAACCAGCTGTCGGGCGGCGGCGCCTTCGTCGTCGACGTCGTCGGGTCCGGCTATCGGGGCGTCGTCATCACCGGCAACCGGATCTCCGCGACCAACGAGAAGACCCAGGGCATCGCCCGCATCGGCGGCGGCCTCTTCACCGACAATATCTGCGTGATCGGCCCCCGCGCCGGCAAGCATGGCGACTATTTCATCCACCTGCGGACCGTCACCTACGGACGCAACACCTACCGCAACGATTCGCCTTACCCCATGTATTCCGCTCTCTTCGGCGGCCGCGACCTCGGCGGCGACCGCTTCGGCCCGTCGCTGGTCCATTATTGGGAGCCCCTGTAAGAACGAAGCGAGAGGCTGAAGCCGGCAAGAGGGATTTCGGTGGACTGGGAGCAGGTCAAGAACGCCATCGCGGTTTGGACCGAGCTCGAGCGCGACGCCCTCCACATCTATGCGGCGATCCTCCTCCAGATCGGTTCGGCGGCCGTGCTGAGGAGAAGCCTCGCCTCGCCTCTGCCCTGGCTGGCGGTGTTCGCCGCCGCGCTGGCGAACGAGGCGCTCGACATGCGCCGCGACGGGATATTCGAGGATTGGGAGCGGGCGGCCGCCCTCCACGATCTTTGGAATTCGATGCTGGTGCCGACCATCCTGCTGCTGCTCGCCCGATTCGCGCCCCGGCTCCTCACCGGGCCGGCCGGGCCGCCGCCTTCACGATGAGGGAAGAAGCTTTCCGGGATTCATGATCCCGGTCGGATCGAGCGCCTGCTTGACCGCCCGGATCGCCGCCAGCCGGGCCGGCTGGGCGGTCCGGGCCAGCTCGGCGAGCTTGGACTGACCGATGCCGTGCTCGGCCGAGATCGAGCCGCCCGCCTCGCCGACCCGGTCGTGGACCAGCCGGGTCACCGCGCCCGCCTCGGCGGCAAGCCACGCCTCGGCGCCCATTCCGGCCGGCGGCTGGACGTTGAAGTGGACGTTGCCGTCGCCGAGATGGCCGAACGCCACCACCCGGGCGCCTTCGAACCGCGCCTCCACCTCCGCCCGCGCCTGCTCGATGAAGTCGGGCATGGCCGAGACCGGCACCGAGACGTCGTGCTTCACCGACGGCCCCTGCAGCCTCTCCGCCTCGGCGATCGATTCGCGAAGCCGCCACAAGGCCGCCGCCTGGGCTTCGCTCGCGGCGACCGTCGCGTCCTCGGCAAGCCCCTCGTCCAGAGCCACGGCGAGCGCCTCCTGAAGCGCTTCGGCGGCGTCGCGTCCGCCCTCCGGAGCGACGGATTCGACGAGGATGTGCCAGCGATGGGCGCCGGCCAGCGGCGGCCGGGTGCCGGCGATCCCGGCGAGGACGAGGTCGAGCGCGTCCGCGGGCACCAGCTCGAAGCTCTCGACCGCCTCGCCGAGCCGGGCTTCGAGCCGGCGAAGCAGGGTGAGCGCCGCCGCGGGCGAAGCGAGGCCGACCCAGGCCACCGAGCGCGAGCCGGGCAGAGCGACCAGCTTGAGGCTGGCGGCGGTGACGATCCCGAGCGTTCCCTCGGCGCCGATCAGAAGCTGCTTCAGGTCGTAGCCGCGATTGTCCTTGCGAAGCGCCGACAGCCCTTCGAGCAGCGACCCGTCGGGAAGCACCGCCTCGAGCCCGAGGACGAGCGACCGCATCGGCCCGAAACGAAGCACCTGGGTGCCGCCGGCATTGGTCGAGACGAGGCCGCCCACGGTCGCCGAGCCCTTGGCGCCGAGCGAGAGCGGAAAGCGCCGTCCGGCCGCCGCCGCCGCATCGTGCAGATCGGAGAGGATCACCCCGGCCTCGGC
>JASLBD010000474.1 GCA_030146745.1 Allosphingosinicella sp.
GACTCTCGGGATCAGCCTCGCCGCCTTCCGGATCGCGGGCGGGATCATGCTGTTCCTCATCGCCCTCGAAATGGTGTTCGAGAAGCGCACCCAGCGGCGCGAGAGCCGCGCCCGGGAGGTCGACGCCGATCCCGAGCATGAGGACGTCTCGGTCTTCCCGATGGCGATCCCGATGATCGCCGGCCCGGGCTCGATCGCCTCGATCATGCTTCTGATGGCCAGGAGCGACGGGCTCAACGAGAGCCTGGTCGTGCTCGCCGCCTTGGGCGCGGTGCTGCTCCTCACCCTGATCGCGCTTCTCGCCGCCGGCTGGCTGATGCGCCTTCTCGGCCACCGCACCGAGGCGATGCTGACCCGGCTGCTCGGAGTGATCCTCGCCGCTCTCGCCGCCCAGTTCGTGATCGACGGGATCTCGGTCAGCTTCGAGGTATGACCCGCCACATCCGGTAGGGCGACTTGGCCGGGAGGGGCACCGGCTGGAGCCAGTCGGGCACCTTGCCGCGCACGAGCTGCATGTAGAAGCCCTGCCTGGCCTGGCTCGAATAGACGGTCGATTCCGACAGGCCGGGGCAGATCAGAACATAGTCTATCCCCCGTCGCTCCACCGTCGCCCGGGCCGCCTCGGGCGTTCCCCGGAAGGCCCGCATGACGTCGATGATGTCCTGGCCGTTGCGGTGATAGGGTCCGGCCACGGCGTCGTGATGGGTGAGGGTGATCAGCCTCGGCCCGAGGTCGACGAAGGTCAGCACCTGTCCCCTCGGCACCTGGGCCACCGGCCTCAGCGCCCACAGGGTCGGGCACAGGTTGTTGGCCTTGTTGATGACGCTCATCCCGGGCCTCGGCTTGGGCGGAAAGTAGCGCAGCACCTGTTGCGGAAGCAGGCCGGAGGCGATCAGGAACAGGGCCACGGTGCCCACCACGCGCACCAGCATCGAGCGGCTGACGACGGCCAGCCAGACGAGGGCGGTCGCCCCCGGAACGGCGAGCAGCTGGGCGGCCGGCCCGGCACGGCTCTGCCACAGGAGCAGGAGCGCGGCGAGCAGGGCCGGAGCCGCGGTCGCGCCCCAGGCGACGAGCTTCGGCGCGTCGCCGCGATGGCGCCAGAGCATGACCGCGTAGCCCGCCAGACCGGCAACCGGCAGAGCCGCGACCGAGATCGCCGTCGAATATCCGTGCATGTAAAGCGGCCGCGCCTCCCGGACATTGCCCAGCCACAATCGCACGAGCTCGGGCGAGGCGCCTTCGAGCCGGCCCAGGCAATGCGGCCAGGCGAGGACGAAGCCCGCCGCCAGCGCCGCGCCCGCCGCCGCGGCGAGGCCGAGCCGGAGCGGCCATGAGCGCGGCCCCACCAGGGCCATCGCGACCGCGGCCGCGCCGCCGGCCGCCGCCACCGACAGCCAGACCGGCGACAAAGCGTCGCAGACCGGCGCCCGGTTGGCGTAGGAGGCGAAGAGCAGGAAGCCGAGCGCCGCCCCGCCGGCGAGGCTTGCCCCGTAGGTGGCGAGGCGCCGCCCCTCGGCCGGGTCGCGGACCCACATCAGAACCGCGATTCCGCCCGCGAGAGCGAGGTAGAGCAGCATCTCCAGCCCGATGACGAGGGAGAGTGCGGTGGCGATCCCGAGCACGACCCCGCCCCGGGCCCGCTTCGGATCGGTCAGCGAGGCGATGGCGACGGCGAGGAGAGCGAGCTGCCAGCCATGATGGTCGATCCTGAGCGGCGCCCACTGGTTGCGGACCGAATGTCCGAACAGCAGGATGGAAATGGCGAGCGCGAACGCCCAGGGCGCGATCAGCCGCCGGGCCGCCACCGCCACCGCCGCCATCGCCGCCGCCATCGGGATGAGGGGCGCGAGCGCCACCGCCGCCTTCTCCGCCGTCGGCCCGCCGACGAGGGGGGCGAGCGCCAGCTTGATCCCGGCAAGGGGCAGGTCCACGAGGCGAGACCAGTGGATGTCGGCGCCGAACGGCGGATTGAGCCGGTGCTGGCGAAGATCGTACCAATCCTGGCCCGCGATCAGGGCCCGGACCTGCATGATCCGCATATTGTCGTCGGTATCGCTGAGCACGAAGGCGTTGATCGGGCCCCAGCGCATCCAGAGGAGGACGGCCGAAGTCGCGAGCCAGAAGAGCAGCACCCACCAGCGCCAGTGACGCTCCAGCCGCTCCACCCCCTCCATTCCCATGGACCCTTTTCAACCCCTCGCCGCCGCATTAGTCCCTGCACGGCAAAGGGCAAGCCGGGCATTGGAAGGACGCGCGCTGGACATGAAGCTGCAGGGCGCGATCCCGCCGGTATTCGAGCAGGTGATACGCTTCGGCCTGGTCGGCGGCTTCGTCACCCTGGTCGGAGGCGCCGCTTATTACATTCCGGCCACCTATTACGGGGTTGACCCGCTCCTCTCCAACCTGCTGGCCTATGCCGTCGCCATGGCGCTGGGCTACGTCCTCCACAGCAGTGTGAGCTTCAAGGGCCATGGCAGCCGCGACAATATTGCGAAGCGCACCGGGCGCTTCCTGATCGTCTCGCTCGTCAGCCTCGCGCTGAACAGCCTGTGGGTCTGGAGCCTGACCGACCTCCTGGAGGGCCCCACCTGGTGGCCGCTGGTCCCGATGCTGTTCGTCACGCCGGCGGTCACCTTCGCGCTCAACCGGCAATGGGTGTTCGGCTGAGATGGCCGCAAGCTGATGGAACGCATCGTCTACGACCGCATGGCGGAGCTCGACAGCCGCCACTGGTGGTACCGCGCCCGGCGCGAGATCCTCGCCGGCCTGATCGAGCGGCGCATCCCTCTGCCCGAAAATCCGCGGATCCTCGAAATAGGCTGCGGCACCGGCCACAACATCGCCATGCTCAAGCGCTTCGGCCGGGTCGACGCGATCGAGATCGACCCCGCCGCCCGCGCCATCGCCAGCCGGCGGCTCGGCCACGCGGTGATGGATGCGCCCCTGCCCGCGCTCACGGGCGTCGAGGACCATGCCTACGACCTCGTCGCCATCCTCGACGTGCTCGAGCATGTCGAGGAGGACCGCGAGGCGCTGGAGAGCATCGCCCGCAAGCTGAGGCCCGGCGGCCGGATCCTGATCGCGGTGCCGGCGCACCCCTGGATGTGGAGCGCCCACGACGTCGTCAACCACCACAAGCGCCGCTACACCCGCAGGACGCTTCGCGCCGTCGTCGCCTCGGCCGGCCTGAAGCTCGAGATGATGAGCTGGTTCAACAGCCTGCTCTTCCCGCTCGCCGCGGCGGCCCGCTTCGCCGGCAAGGTGCGCAGGAAGGAGGATAGCGACGACAAGCTTCCGCCGGCCCCCCTCAACGCCCTGTTCCAGGGCATCTTCGGCCTGGAGCGCTACGCGATCGGGCGGCTGCCGTTCCCGCCCGGCGTGTCGCTGGTGGCGATCGTCTCGGCCCCCTGATCTTCAGCGGAGTGAGCGACATGGCCTAAACTCGGCCGGCCGCCGGCGTGGCCGGCGATCTCGGCGACGATGTAGAGCGGGCGGTGCTTCGATTCCATGTAGAGCCGGCCGAGATATTCGCCGATCATCCCGAGCACGAACATCTGCACCGCGCCGAGGACGACGACGACCAGCATCAACGAGGTCCAGCCCTGGATGGCGCTGCCGGTGAAGAAGCCGAACGCGATATAGACGACCAGGAGAACCGAAGCCGCGACCAGCCAGAGGCCGATATGGCTCGCCATCCTGAGCGGCGCGGTCGAGAAGCCGGTGACCGCGTCGAGGGCGAAGCGGACCATCTTCGACAGCGGATATTTGCTTTGGCCGGCATGCCGCTCGGCCCGGTCGTAGGCGATCGGCACCTGCCGGAAGCCGACCCAGGCGACCATTCCGCGGATGAACCGCGCCTGCTCGGGCAGGCTGAGCAAGGCGTCGAGGGCGCGCCGGCTCATCAGCCGGAAGTCGCCGGTGTCGCGCGGGATCTCGATCTCGGCGAGACGGGAGAGCAGGCGGTAGAAGAGCTTGGCGGTGCCGCGCTTGAACGCCGTCTCGCCGGCCCGCGCCCGCCGCACGGCGTAGACGACGTCGGCGCGCTGCCGGTCCATCTCGGCCAGCATCGGCGAGAGCAGCTCCGGCGGATCCTGGAGATCGGCGTCGATGATCAGGATTCGGCCCCCTGAGCAGAGGTCCAAGCCCGCCGTGAGGGCGAGCTGGTGGCCGTGGTTGCGCGACAGGTTGATCGCCACCAGCCGCGGATCGGCCGCCGAGAGCGACCGCATCATCTCCCAGCTTCCGTCGCGCGAGCCGTCGTTGACGAGGACGATCTCGTAATCCTCGCCGACCGCGGTCCGCGCCGCCGCGGTGAGCCGGCCGTGAAGCTCGGCGAGACAGGCTTCCTCGTTATAGCAGGGCACGACGATGGAGAGGGCGGGCGCGGTCATTCGGCTTCCTGGAGGAGGATCGGGCTCGGGTCGGCGACCCGATACAGCACGCTCGTACCGCTTTGCCAGACCGGCTGGAGCCCGCGCAGCAGCGCCGGATCGGGGCGCGGGGGCCTGATCAGCCAGACATGGGTGAATTCGTCGCGGGGGAAAAGGGCGAGCGACTGGTCGAGGGTGAGCCAGCGTTCGCCCTGGCAGGGACGGGCGAGCACCTGCTGCGAAGGATCGCGCGAGAACCAGCCCCCGTCCGGAAAGCGGGCGGTGAGCAGCTGGGCTCCGATCATCGACCATTGATCGTTCGAGAAGGCGTCGCGCCGCACCAGAGCCAAAGCGGGGAGATGCTCGAGCCGGGTCTGCGGCCAGTCCTTGCGGCATTTTACCCCGACGAAGGAGACGACCCTGGCGCCGCGCGGGATGTGGTCGACGGCGGCGAGCTCGCGGTCGTAGGCTCGGTCGTACATCCAGAAGCTGATCGTGTTGCCGGCGAGGCGGGCGCCGGCGAAGAGCAGGCCGAGGGTCGCGAAGACCGCTCCGGCCTTGCCCGCCCAGGCCGGCCGGTAGCGGATCGCGAGCAAAGCGGCGGCGATGACGAAAGGGGCGAGCCGCATGTCGGCGTAATTGGAGCCGAAGACGATCCGCGGCAGGCAGACGTAGACGATGGCGAGGAAGATGGCGGACGCCGCGAGGTTGCGCGAATATTCGAGCCTCTTCCACCAGAGCAGGCCGGTGACGAGGACGAGGCCGATCACCGCGAGCGCCGCATAATCCCAATATTCCCAGCGGTCGCGAAGCGCCATCAGGATCCAGTTCTTCTTCTGGGTCCAGTTGAACCAGACGGAGGTCTCGCCGCCGACGGAGCCGCTTCGCCACAGCAGCATCAGAAGCATGGGCGGCGCCAGCGCCAGGCAATGCAGCCCGGTATTGAACCCGGCCTTCCAGATCGGCCGCTTCATGTCGACCTGGCGGACCAGCTCGGCAGAGAAGGCCATCACCCCCAATGTCCCCCAGCCGAAGGCGTGGCAGACCCAGAGCAGGATCGAGATCGGAACGAACAGGCCGGCGCGAAGCTTCAGCCGCCCGAGCCGCGCCAGCCTCAGCCACAAAGCGAAGGCGAGGAAGGCGAGCGCCATCGACAAGGCGAAATTGACGAAGCCGAACAGGAAGGGGAAGCTGTAGGTGAGCGGAAGCGCGAAATAGGCCGTCGGCGGAACCCGCCCGTGCACCTCTCGTGCGACCCAGAGGAAGCCCGCCCCCGTCATCACCGGGATCAGAATCGTGATCAGCTTCACCGCCGGCTCGAGTCCGATCAGGGCTGCCAGCGGCACGACCAGCAGGTCGACCCCGAGATTGCCGATCAACGCCCATTCGAAATCGTAAAAGGCCTGCAGGACGGGCGAGCCGCCGATGTTCATCTGGACATGGTAGCGGCCCATATGGCCGGGCAGGTCCACGAGAGGCGGCACGTCCGGCCAGAGCAATGGCGCCCCGCAGGCGAGCACGGTGGCGAGCACGACCGCGGGATGCTCCCACCAGGCACGCGGCCGGCGGGCGCTGGCGCTCTCTCTTTCGGCCGGCGTGGAGGTCATCGGGACCGGTGCCTCCCTCGTACCGCGGCGAAATTCAAGGTTTAACTGAATCGGGAGGCTGGGCCGGCCCTGTCGCCTGCCCCTTCCCGTCATCCTGAACTTGTTTCAGCATCCAGGTCGGAGGCGCCTCGCGGGTGGAGAACTGGACCCTGAAACGAGTTCAGGATGACGTAGGAGCGCAACGCCGCGATCGCCCCTGCTAACCACTCGTTAACCCTGTTGTCCTAGCCCTGCGGGCAAGGAGGCGGGAATGGCTTATCCGTGGAGGCAGAGCGACTGGAGCGGGGCGGCGCCCGCCGCGACCGCGTCGCCGGACCGGCTGTGGACGCTCGCCTGGATCTTCGTTCTGCTGCTCGTCTCCTTGCTCTTCGTGCAGGATATCGCGAGGACGGAGTTCACCCCGTGGCCCTCGATCCGGGGCATGGCCATCTGGGGCCGGGACTTCGCCAACGTCTACACGTCGGGCAATCTCGTCCTCGAGGGGCGGCTCGACCTGCTCTACGACCTCAAGGGCTACAGCGCCTATCAGGCCGCGCTCTTCGACGGCGGCTTGCGCGACCACAATTATTCCTATCCGCCGCCGACCCTGCTCTACACCTGGGCGTTCGCGCTTCTGCCCTATCCGCTCGCCCTGCTCTCCTGGCTGCTTCTGACCGGAGCCGCCTTCGCCGCCGCGGCCCGGCCCTATCTTCGCGACTCCGGCCTGCCCGCCTGGCTGGCGTTGGTCGCCCCGGCGACCCTGCTCAACGTCTGGGCGGGCCATTACGGGCTTCTGATCGGCGCTTTGTGGCTGGGCGCCTTCCACCTGCTGCCTCGCCGCCCGATCCTGGCCGGGGTGCTGATCGGGCTGATGCTGGTCAAGCCGCACCTCGCCATCCTGGCCCCCCTGATCCTCGCCCGCCGCGGCGAATGGAAGGCTTTCGCCGCCGCCGGCGGCACCGTCGCGTTCATGGTCGCCGTCTCCACCCTCGCCTTCGGGCCGGACGTGTGGCGGACCTGGCTGGGCGTGACCGTCGGGGTGCAGACGGCGATGGTCGACGATGTCGGCACCTATTTCCTGACCATGATGCCGACCATCGTTCCGACCGTCTCCGCCCTGGGATTCCCGGGCGCCCTGGCCTGGACGCTGCAGATCCTCGCGGGCGGCGCGGCCCTGACGGCGCTGCTTGTGCGCATGCCGGCCGACAGCCGTGCCGCGGGGCTGGCCGGCGGAGTCGCGACCTTCCTCGTCCTGCCCTACGCCTTCAACTACGACATGACGGTTCCGGGGCTGGCGGCCTTGCTGATGCTGGCCCGCCTGCGGCGCGAGCCCGAGACCGGCTCCAGCTTCGTCCTCCTCCTCGCCTTCCTGCTGCCGCTGATCGTCCAGACCTTCGGCCTGCTCCATCTGCCGGCGCCCGCCTTGATCCTGGCCGCCTTGCTCGCCTTGATGCTCCGGCAGTCGCGGGCCGAGGCGTTAAAGCCCGGTACAGCCGCCCTGGTGTAGCCGCCTCCTTGCAGGGGAAAGAGTTGCCCCGAGTTCCAAGGAGTTGATAATGAAGAAGATATTTTGCGCCGGCGCGGCTCTCGCCGTGCTCGCCGCGGTGCCCGCCGCCAGCCAGCCGGGCGGCGAGGGCCGCGACCGTTTCGCCCAGCCGCAGACCCGTGCGGCCGTGGCCGCCCGGGTCCAGGCCCGCTTCGCCCGCGCCGACACCAACCGCGACGGCTTCGTCACCCAGGAGGAAGTCCAGGCCCAGCGCGCCGAGCGCCGGGAGCGCCGGGGCGAGCGCCGGGATCAAAGGTTCGAGCGGCTCGATTCGAACAATGACGGAATGATCAGCCGCGCCGAGTTCGAAGCGCCCCGCGCCGTTCGCGGCGGCGAGCGCCGGGCGACGCGCGGCGAGCGCCGAGGCCAGCGCTTCGCCGATCGCGGCGGCCGCGGCGGCGGCATGATGATGGCCCGCTTCGGTGCCCGCGCCTTGGCGAAGATGGATTCGAACCGCGACGGCCGGGTCGCTCTCGCCGAGGCGCAGCAGATCGCGCTCCAGCGCTTCGACCGGATCGATTCCAACCGCGACGGCACGATCGGCCTGGACGAGCGCCAGGCGGCCCGTGCGGCGCGGATGGAGCGCCGGGAAGAGCGGCGGTAGGGCCGGGAGGATTAGGGCGGCGGGCGCTAAATCTGCACCGTCTCGTCATGCCGGACTTGATCCGGCATCCACCTTCCTTTGGTGCGGTGGCGCAAGAAGGTGGATCCCGGATCAAGTCCGGGATGACGATCCAAACTTAATGCCCGCCGCTCTAAGTCCCCAGTTCGCCCTGAGCCTGTCGAAGGGCTTCTTTTTTCCTCGCGCGCCGCCGGGAAGGAATAAGCTTCGACAGGCTCAGCCCGAACGGCTTCGGGATGGTGAGGGCTGAAGACCTACTCCGCCGCGAGATGCCATTGCGGCGGCTCTTCCATCTCGCGCAGCCGCGCCGATTCCTCGTACATATAGTCGCGCGTCATCGGGATGGCGTCGCGGCGCTTCACATACTGGATCTGCCAATTGACCATCCCGCCGTAGCGGAAGGCGGCCTCGGCGCCCGCCAAATAGAAGAGCCACATACGGTAGAAGCGCTCGTCGTAGAGCGAGATTATCTCGTCCTTGTGGGCGACGGTGCGATTGTACCATTCCGCCAGCGTCGGCGCGTAATGGAAGCGCATCGCCTCCACGTCGGTCACGATCAGCCGGTGCTTCTCGGCCTGGGTGACAAGCTCGGACAGAGCCGGGATGTAGCCGCCCGGGAAGATGTACTTGCGAGTCCATTTGTCGGTGACGCCGGGCTCGCCCATCCGCCCGCAGCAATGGGAGACCATCACTCCGTCGTCCTTCAGAAGCCGGCGCATATGTTCGAAGAAGCCGGGATAATGCGGAGTCCCCAGATGCTCGATCAGGCCGACGTTGCTGATCCGGTCGAACTGGCCCTGGACGTCGCGATAATCGGGCAGCTCGAACTTGACCTTGTCCGACACTCCGGCCTCGCGCGCCCGCTCGTTGGAGAAGTCGACCTGGTCGGGCGCCAAGGCGACTCCGAGCACTTCGACCCCGTACATGCGGTGAAGGTAGAGGGCGAAGCCGCCCCAGCCGCAGCCGACGTCGAGCACCTTCATGCCCGGCTTCAGATACAGTTTCGAGGCGATGTGCGCCTTCTTGTCGAGCTGGGCCTTTTCGAGGCTGTTCGACAGGTCGCGGTAATAGGCCATCGTGTACTGGCGGTCCTCGTCGAGGAACAGCTCGTAGAGGCGCCGGGTGAGGTTGTAGGTATGCTCGGCATTGTGCCTCGAGCGGGTCTTCCAGTTGATCTGGTCGAGCCGGCCGGCGATCCGGCCGATCCCCCGCCGCAGCGGGCCTTTCGGCTTCAGGGGCCCCTGGCGCTCGACGGGCGCGTTGTAGCGGATCAGCAGGACGAGGTCGCGAAGGTCGCCCTGCTCGATGATCATCCGGCCGTCCATGAAGACCTCGCCGGCGCCGACGCGCGGGTCCTTGACGACATGGCTGGAGGCGCCCTTGTCGGTGAAGCGGACTCGGACCGGTCCGTGCGGGGCCGGCTGCCCGTCGCCGTAATGATATTCCTTGCCGTCATGGTCGATGACGGTGAGCTCGCCCTTGGTGACGATCTTCTTGAGCAGTTTGTCGAGCAGCCACATTGGTCATGGTCCCCAGGTTTTTCGGCAATGAGCATGGAGGAGCGGGGCGGGTCAAGCGGGCGCGGGGCGCACCGCCCGGACACTCTCTATCCCGTCGGCGGCGGCCCCTGCTTCTCTCTCAGCCGGGCCTCGTCCTTCAGCATGTAATCGCGGGTCATCGGCGCGGCGTAGCGGCTGCGCAGATATTGAAGCTGGTAGACGACCATCGCTCCGTCCGAGAACATGGTCGACGAGGCGGCGAGGTAGAAAGCGTAGAGGCGATAGAAGCGGCGATCGTACATCGCCGTGATCTCCGCCTCCTTCGCCTTGAAGCGCTCGTACCAGGCGACGAGCGTATGGATGTAGTGAAGCCGGAGCGCCTCGCAATCCGCCATGATCATCCGCTCGCGCTCGCTGGCGGCGACAATCTCCGACAGGGCCGGGAGGTAGCCGCCCGGGAAGATGTATTTGAGCATGAACCGGTCGGTGGTGCCGGGCTTGCCCATCCGCCCCATCGTGTGGATCAGCGACACTCCGTCCGGCTTCAGAAGCTCGCGCACCTTCTTGAAGAAGGTCCGGAAGAAGGGCGGCCCGAGATGCTCGAACATCCCGATCGAGACGATCCGGTCGAACTGGCCCTGGACGTCGCGATAATCCATAAGCTCGAACTTGACCCGGTCGGAAACCCCCGCCTCCTCGGCCCTTTGCCGGGCGACGGCGAGCTGCTCCTTGGACAGGGTCACCCCGAGCACGTCGACGTCGGCGACCCGGTTCAGGTAGAGCGCGAGCCCGCCCCAGCCGCAGCCAATGTCGAGCACCTTCTGGCCGGGCTCGAGCAGAAGCTTGGAGGCGATGTGGGCCTTCTTGTCGAGCTGGGCCTGCTCGATGCCGTTCGACGGATCGGTGAACTAGGCGCAGCTGTACTGCATGTCCGGATCGAGGAAGAGCCGGTAGAGGTCGTTGCCGACGTCGTAATGGTGCTGGACGTTCTTCAGCGACCGCGACTTCCAGTTCAGCATGTCGAGGCGGTGGCGAAGCCTGCCGGTCTTCCTGGTGAAGCCGTTGGGCCGGGTCCGTTCCTCCCAGCGCCGGTTGCGGCGGATGATCCGGACGAGGTCGAGTATCTCGCCCTGCTCGAGCCTGAGCCGGTCGTCCATCCAGCTTTCGGCCGTGCCCACCGCGGGATCGCGCGCGATCTGGAACGCGACCCGCCGGTCCATCATCCGGACCGTGACCGGCCTCAGCTCCGGATCGGGAGCGCCGAAGCGGTGGGTCTTTCCGTCGGGATCGATGACGGTGAGCTCGCCCCGCTCGATGAGCCCCGGAAGCATCTTGTCTAGCAGCCGCATGGCCGCGCAGAATAACCGCATGTCCGCCGAGTGCAACTCCGTTACGGCGGCGGTTCGGTTCGGGTCCCCTCTCCCCCCCGAGGGAGGGATGATGCCTGGAGCATCGGGCGATGAGGTTGACCCACTTCGTCATGCCGGACTTGATCCGGGATCCGTCTTCTTTGCTTCCAACGCCCAAAGAAGGTGGATCCCGGATCAAGTCCGAGATGACGACTCAAGCCAATCGCCGAGCGCTTAAACGGCCAATGACTCCAGGGCGGCGGCCAGCTCGGCGGCTCGGAAGGGCTTCTGGAGGATCGGGCAGGCTCGGAAGCGCTCCTCGATCCCGGCGCGGCCGTAGCCGGTGGCGAACAGGAACGGGATGCGGCGCTCGGCGAGCAGGTCGGCGACCGGGAAGCTCGGCTCGCCGGCGAGGTTGACGTCGAGCATCGCCGCGTCGAACCGGCTCTCGCGGGCCAGGTCCAGAGCGGGGCCGAGCCGGCTCGCCAGCCCGGCGACCTCGTGGCCGAGCTCGAGCAGCATGTCCTCGATGTTCATGGCTACCAGCATCTCGTCCTCGACGACGAGGATCCTGAGGCGCCGCTCAGCCAATCGCCCGCTCCGGCGCCCGGATCGCGGCGAGCGAAGCCTCGATGTCGCAGCGCAGGCCGGCGGGGTCGAATTGGAGGGCGGCGGTGCCTCCCAGATCGGCGGCGAGACCGCGCTCGATCAGCCGGGAGCCGAAGCCGCGCCGGCTCGGCGGCTCGACCGGCGGCCCGCCGCTCTCCCGCCAGACCAGACGGAGCCGGTCCCCGTCCTGAGTCCAGCCGATCGAGACCCGGCCGCCGTCGGTGGAAAGCGCTCCATATTTGAAGGCGTTGGTGCCGAGCTCGTGAAGCGCCATCGCCAAAGCGAGCGCCGCGCGGGGCCCCAGCCGGAGCGGCTCCCCTTCGACGTCGAACCGTCCCGACTCGCCGGCCAGATGCTCGATCGAATCGCTCACCACCCGCTCGAGCGACGCGCCGCCCCAATTCTCCTCGGTGAGGAGGTTGTGGGCGGCGGACAGCGCCATCAGCCGGGCCTCGAAGCGGGACCTGGCCTCGGCGAGCGACACCTCGCCGCGCAGGGTCTGGAAGGCGATGCCCTGGACGCTCGCAAGGGTATTCTTCACCCGGTGGTTGAGCTCGTTGATCAGGAGGCGCTGATGCTCCTCGGCGACCTTGCGCTCGTGCACGTCCTCGGTGGAGCCGTACCACAGGCAGATCTCGCCATCGTCGCGGCGGCGGGGATAGGCGCGCGAGCGGGCCCAGCGGTAGGAGCCGTCGACCATCCGGACCCGGTGCTCGATGTCGTAGGGCTCGCCGGTGGCGACGCTGAGGGCCCAGGCCCGAAGGCTGGACTCACGGTCGTCGGGATGGATCGCCTCGATCCAGCTGCCGCCAAGGCCGCTCGTGCCGGTCCAGACGTTCCAGCGGTTGGCGACCCGGTTGAGCTGGCCGTCGGGAGCCGCCGTCCAGGTCACCTGCGGGTTGAGCTCGACCGTGTGCCGGTAATGGTCCTCGCTCTCGACCAGCGACTGCTCCGCCCGGGCCTGCTCGACCGCCGCCCAGCTGCGCTCGGCGACGTCCCGGGCGATGGCCGCCTCGGACCGCTTCCAGGCGCGCGGCTCCGGCTCGTGGACGTAGAGGAGGGCCTTCAAGGCACCTTCGCGGACCAGCGGAACGGCGATCAGCGCCCGAACGCCGGCCGCCTCCCAGGCCGCGGTCCGATCGGCCGAGCCGAGCGGCAGTTGGCGGATGTCGGGGATGGCGATCAACTGGCCGGAGCGGAAGAGGCCGAGCGCTTCCTCGCCGAAACTTTCGATCTCGGTGCGCTGGCCGGCGAGGCTCGGGACCGCAGGGCCGCGGGTCCAGTCGCGCTGGACGGAGGCGATCCCCAGAGCCTCGTCGATCTCGGCCCAGCCGACCCGGGCGGCGCCGAGATAGGATCCGAGCATCTGGACCGCCGCCTGCTTGGCCTCTTCCGGATCGTGAATGCCGCGAAGCCGGTCGGCGAGGCTGACCTGGAAGGAGAGACGCCGCTCGAGCGTGACCGCCTTGGTGACCTCGTTGGCCTGGTTGAGCACTCCCGCGACCCGGCCCGCCTCGTCCAGGATCGGGACGAGGTGGCAGTTCCAATAGGTTTCCTCCTCGACCCCGCCCCGAACCAGGCGGAGCGGCCGCTCCTTCACGAAGGCGCCTTCCGCTCGGCTTTCGACCTGGCCGATCAGCGGCTCGGCGACAGGCCATAGCGAATGGGCGATCCGCGGCGCGGGCAAGCCGAGTGCCGGCCCGTGGCCGACCAGGCGCTCCCAGGCGTCGTTGTGCACGAGGATTCGCTCAGGCCCCCAGTAGAGAGCGGTGGCGAGCGGGGAGCGCAGGCAGAGCCCGACGGCGAAGGCCAGGCTGGGCGGCCAGCTCTGCTTCGGGCCGAGGGGGGTCGAGCCCCAATCGTGGCCCAGAACGCTCTCCCCCATCGGCGCGTCGGCCACCGGCACGGGCGAGGGTGGAGCCATGGAGGACCTTTCGTCGTTACGCGCCCTGATAGCGGCAGCGGGCGCGGCGACAAAGCGTTCAAAGCAGTCCGGCAAAGCGGGAGGCGGCCCGTCCCTGCCGAAGCAAGTTCGGCATGACGCCGGAACGGGCCGCGGGGGCTATTTCGACAGCGCGAAATCGGCCCTTATCTGGACCTCGCGAGTGGTGATCCCGGCCTGGACCGGCGGCGCCGCCGTCCTGGCGATGGGGGGCGGGCCGGCCTGCTCGGCCATCAGCGCGTCGGCGGCGTGGGGATAGGGCTCATGGCCGATGCTCGAATCCCGTATGGCGAGCACCCGCGCGACCTTGAGCCCGGCCGCCTCGGCGTAAGCCTCGGCGCGTGCGCGAGCGGCCCGATAGGCCGCCGCATAGGCCGAGCGGCCGGCACTTTCGGGATCGGAGACGCGAAGGTTCGGCCCGGAGAGCACATTGGCCCCGGCTTCGGTGATGGCGGCCAGCGCCTCGCCGGAGCGCTTGATGTCGCGGATCTTGATCTCGATGAGGTTGTTGGCCTGGAAGCGGCCGCGATTGGGGCCGTAATCGATCCTCGACAAGGTGATCGAGCGGGTCTGGAGGTCGTCCTCCTCGACGCCGAGCCGCCGCAGCGCCGCCGCGACCTTGTTGATCGTGGCCGTGTTCCGGGCGCTCGCCGCTCCGGAGGTGGCCGCGATCGTGTCGACCCCGACCGTGAAGCGGGCCTCGTCGGGCCTGACGTCGGCCCGTCCCGAGGCCGAGACCTGGACCAGCACCTCGTCGCGCGCCACCCCGCGCGGGTCGGGCGCCGCTTTCGAGCAGGCGCCGAGGGCAAGGGCCAGGCCGAGGGCCGTAAGCAGGTCGCGCATGCCATTACTCCCAATCGTTCGGCCGTCGTTGGAGCGATATAACATCACTTCGTGACGGTATTCCAGCCCTGCCCGAAACCCCTTGAAATGTGGCCGAAATTAGGCTATCTAGCTGTTATGCAACAACTTATCCGCTTCGCAGCGTTCACGCTGGCCGCCCTGTTTGTGATCCTGCTGGCGGCGCCGGCCTCCGCCCAGGAGCGGGCCGAGGGGCAGAGCAAGGCCGATTATCTCGCCTGGCTCTCGCGCGACGCCGGCGCCCGGACGATGGTGTTGTCTTTCAAGAGCTTCCTCGAGGCCGCCGACGTCGACGAGGTCGTCCCGACCTGGCAGCTGGTGCGCACCGCCAGCAAGTGGCGCGACTGCGGCGGCCCCCGCTTCGAGGTCGCTCCTGCGCATGAATGGGTCAACATCGCCGATACGCTTCGCTTCGTCAAAGACGAGGTCGAGCCGGTGATCGGCGACGTCCAGCCCGTGTCGGGCTTCCGCAACGCCGAGCTGAACCAATGCTCCGGCGGCGCCAAGGCGAGCGCCCACCGCCACTTCTACGCGCTCGACCTCGTCCCCGCCGACGAGGAGGTCACCCGCACCGCGCTGATCCGCGACGTCTGCCGGATCCACGGCAATGCCGGCCGCCAGTTCGGGATCGGCCTCGGCTTCTACTCGGGCATGCGCTTCCACCTCGATTCGAAAGGCTATCGCCGCTGGGGCGCCAACGGCAGCGGCGCGACCAGCCCCTGCGCGACGGGAAATTACGCCTGAGACGGAGCCGCCCTTGGAGCGGCTTTTTTTGGGCGACGGATCAAGTTGAAGGATTATTGTAGGAAAAGTTCTGGTTTTGTTCTCCCAACCGCTCGGGAGAATCACCATGAACCGCACTTACGACGTCGTCGCCATTCAAATGACCATCTGGTTCAATGTCGAAGGCGACCATGACCACAACGGACTGATCTACGTCCTCCGGCGCAACCTGCCGCTGGTCAAATATCTGCGCGAGCTCGCCAAGCCGACTCCGGACCAGGCCGAGCTCGACCGGCTCCGCGAGCCCGCGCGGGCGATCGCCGCCGAATTCCAGGTGCCGTTCCCGACGACCCCCGAGGAAGCGAAGAAGCCGCACGAATTCGTCCGTCCGCTGGTGCTTCGCGCTCATCACGGCGACGTCGTGACCGTCAACCTGGAGAATCAGATCCAGAACCGGCCCGTCGGAATCCACCTCGTCGGCGACGGCTATGACGTGAAGAATCACGACGGCTCCGAAGTCGGCGCCAACCCGCCGAGCCTCGCGCCTCCCGGCGGCCATTACAGCTATCAGTGGACCGCCGGCCACGAAGGCGTGTTCCCGTTCCACGACGGCGGCGACTATTCGGGCGGCGAGGACGGCACCAACGTCCACGGCCTGTTCGGCGCCTTCATCGTCGAGCCGGTCGGGACGATCTGGCGCGACCCGGTCTCCGGCGTGGATTCGAGCGTCGCGGGCACCCAGCTCGACGGCCTCTACCTCGACATCATCCCGCCCGCAGCCCAGGCCGCAGCCCCGACCCCGGCACCCGCGACGATTGCGAATTACCAGTTCCCGGCACCGCGCGAATATACCGATTACAATCAGGACGCGCATCGCGAGTTCGTCGTCTTCTTCCACGACGAGCCCGAATTCGTGCCGCCGCACGGCACCCATTATCCCGACCCGTGCGCCCATCCTGACGATCCCACCGGCGGGCATGGCGGGCACGGCGCCGCCCACCCGCCGATCATGCCGGTCTCCTATCGCGCCGAGCCGATGGTCAACAAGGAGCAGATCCTGTTCCGGCTGATGGCCCAGGGCCACGACTTCAAGGGCCGCCCGGTGCTCAACGAGGAGCAGCACCACAGCTCGTGGATGTTCGGCGATCCCGCCACTCCGATCTTCAAGGCCTATATCGGCGATCCGGTGCGGATCCGCTTCGTCCACGCGGCGGTGAAGGAGACCCACGTCTTCCACCTCCACCTCTACGAATGGCACGCCGTGCCCGAGGACCGGAAGTCGCCGCGCATCGATGCGATCTCGGTCAGTCCGCAGACCGGCCACACGATCGAGCCCGTCTGGGGCGCGGGCAACCGCCATCAGGTCGCCGGCGACGTGATCTGGCACTGCCACCTCTATCCGCACTTCCACGAAGGCATGTGGGGAATCTTCCGGACGTTCGAGACTCTTCAGGACGGAAGCGACGGGCCGCTGCTCGCGCAGCAGGACTTCCCGTACACCGGCCGCCGGATCGGCCGCTATCCGAACGACACCAGGATCGAGCGGCTGCTTCCGCTTCCCGGCCGGACTCCGCCGCCGCTGCCGACCCCGACCCATCCGGGCTATCCGCTCTACATCCCCGGCGAGATGCAGCAGAAGTCGCCGATCCCGCCCTGGCCGACCGCCGAGCCGATGCCGGCCGACTACGATTACCGCCCGGTGCCGACCGGGCTCGAGCGCAACGCGTTCAACCCGCAGCCGGTGCCGGGCGAGATCTTCACCCGCCGTCCGTTCGTGATCGGCCAGGCGCAGGAGTGGCCGGAAGGGCCGATCCTGTCCAACGCCGGTCCGGCCTACCACCTCAACGGCGACCGCATCATCCGCCACGACCTGGCGGTGACGATGGATCGGATCGACTATAACGGGCACGGGTGGCACGATAAGCACGGCCATTTCTACTATCTCACCGACGAGGGACGCCCCGCCGCGACCGAGCAGAAGGAGCCGCTCTTCTTCCGGGCGCGGCACGGCCAGATCCTGAATTTGAGCCTGCGCAACGAGCTCCCGCTCGACATCCCCGAGACGGAGTTCGACCACGCCTTCCCGCCGTGCCCGGCGCGGCCGTGGCAGGGCGAATGCACTCCGCACGTCCACATGGTGAAGTTCGACCCGATCTGCGCCGACGGCGCCAGCGTCGGCTGGAACTACATTTCGGGCCCGGTCGCCGGAAAAACGATGGCCTATCGCTGGTGGCTGGACCAGGAGTTCGGGACGATCTTCTTCCACGACCATCTGTTCGCCAACTTCCGGCAGAAGCACGGCCTGTTCGGAGCGCTCATCGTCGAGCCCGCCGGCGCCCGCTTCCTCCACAATATCGAGGATCGCGAGATCGTCAGCGGCCTGCAGGCGCGGATCGACGTGCCCGGGCCGACGCCGAAGTCGTTCCGCGAGTTCTGCATGGGGCTCCAGGACTTCATCCCGATGTGGAACGGGGACGGCGAGGCTCTCAACCCGCCCGCGGCCCCGGGCGGTCACGGCGACCAGGGGATCATGGCGATCAACTACCGCAACGACCCGATCCACGAGCGGCTGAGGGAAGGCGGCGGAGAATTCATCGACCCGGCGCTGTGGTTCACCTCGGGCGCGCCCTACAATCGCGACCCCTATTCGGTGCGGTTCGACACGCATGCGGGCGATCCGATCTGGTTCCGGATGATCCAGGGATCCCATGAGGAGCAGCACAGCTTCCAGATCCACGGCATGCGCTGGCGGCGGTTCCGGGACAATCCGCAATCCCCGGTCCGCGACCAGCAGAGCTTCGGGATCTCGGAAGCGTTCACCTTCAAGCAGGAGGAGCCGTACGGGCCCGGCGATTACATGTACAAGCTGTCGGGCGCCGACGACCTCTGGCTCGGCTGCTGGGGCCTGGTTCGGGCTTATGGCGACGACGCCATGGACGGCCCGGCGACTCTGACCACCCCCGCCCCCGCAGTCGCACTGCCCGCCCCGACCGGGACTCGCGAATTCCATGTCAGGGCCGAGCGCCGGAGCCTGGTCTATCGGGAACCGGACCTGGTCGACCCGCTGGGGCTGGTCTACCGGCTGACCAGGATCGTCGGTCCGAACAGCGCCGAGCTTCCCGTCCGCCAGAAGATAGACCCGAACGAGCCTTTGATCCTGCGCTGCCGCGAAGGCGAGACGGTCAAGATCGTCCTCACCAACGGAATCCCGGCCGATGCCGATATGCGGCCGGAGCCTTATGCGCCTAGCGTTCCGGTCGAGGAGTTCGATGGGACCCATCGTCCGGTCCGGCCGGTGTCCCGGCAGGTGTCGATGCACGCCGACTTGGTGCGCTTCGACGTCAGGACCTCGGACGGAGCCACGGTCGGCCGCAACCCGCCGCAGACGGCGGCGCCGGGCGAGACGGTCACCTACACCTGGCAGACCGGCCGCCCGGCGGGGAGCCCGGAACCGCTCGGGCCGCTCCTGCTCCAGGACATGGCCGACGTCCGCAACCACCGTCACCACGGCCTGATCGGCGCTCTGATCGTAGAGCCGGCCGACGCCCGTCCCCTCTTCGTGCCGGAGGACAGGAACACGGCGGCCGAGGGCGGGACGGCCGAGGCCTGGGATGGCCCGCGCGCCACGATCCTGACGTCCGTGGACGGGCAGGAGAGGCGCCAGGAGGAGGCGGTGCTGCTCCTTCAGGACGGCCTTCGCCATTTCCTGCGCGGCAACCTCAACATGCCGATCTCGGACGAGCCCCCTTCGCCGGGCGAGGACGACGTGGACCATGAGGACCAGGGACAGAAGGCGTTCAACTACCGCTCAGAGCCGATCGAGCGCCATCTCGACAATCCCGCCCCGGCGACTCCGGTCTTCGAGGTGCCGGCCAATGCCGACGTCCGGCTGCATCTGATCGGGGCCGGCGACAAGCCCCGCCAGCACAGCTTCACCGTGCACGGCGTGAGCTGGAAAGAGTATGAATATCTCGGCCAGGAGTCGCCGAGGGTGGCTTCGGAATCGGCCATCTCCACCGGCACCGCCCGGCTCTACGAGTTCAAGGTCGGAGCGGAGGCGGACTATGCCTACCGGAGCGGGGTGCTCAAATGGGCGGTGCCGCAGGGCCTGTGGGGCCTGTTCCGGGTCGGGCCGGCAGACGAGTTGGTCGTGACGGACGGCGACAAGGGCGACATCGTCGTCAGCGACGAGGGCCAGACCTGGCGCCTGAAGACTCCGGTGAAGCTGGGGACGGGCGAGGCGGTGAACCCCCGGGTCGGAAGCGGCGTCGCCCCCGGCGATGCCACGGAAGCCAGCCTCCTTCGAATCCGCGAAGGCACGCAGGCCGAACCCTCGACCAGCCTCGTCCCGCTGGCCAAAGTGGAGCGGGTCGTCCTCGCCACCGACACCGCCCTCCAGGCGGAGGGAGTGCAGCAGACGGACGATGCCGCCGACAACATGGCCGCTCTCGTCTCGGTCTGCCAGGCGGTGGAGGGCTCGGAAGCCGCCGCCGTCGGGCTGTTCGGCTCGGGCATCAACTATAGCCAGGCCAACTCGGACGTGCTCGAGTACACCCGCGCGGGCGCCGTCGGAGTGCAGGGGGTCGGCTACACGACCGGTCGCGCGGTCGCCACGGGCGGTTTCTTCCAGGGCAAGTCCACCCACCCGGGCGGGCATGTCTACGCCGTCATGATCTTGGCGGGGAATGAAAGCGGCACCGACTACAGCTACCGCCCGGGCGGAGGTTCCTGCGGGCTTTATGTGACCCCTACCGGAACCGCGGACATGGCGGCGGGCATCATCGTCGGGAACAGCTTCGATCGCCGGTTCGAATATGGAATCGCCTTCAGCGGCTTGCGAACGGGCGCCATCAAGCTCGCCTCGCTGGTCGACGACAGCTCCTCGCCCACCGTGTTCGACATCAACGGGTCGCACACCAACGGCCTCGATACGACGGGCGCGACCTTCTCGGGCAGGGCGATCCTGCTCGGCGACTCGCATACGATGGGCTGGAACGACGTCGGCTTCGCTCGGACGGAAGCGAGCACGGTGTCGCTCGTCGGTGCCAACGGCGGGGGCGGCCACTTCTCCGCTCTGTCGGTCGGCGCCTGGAGCACGGCAGCTCTCGGCGCGTTCTCGGGCGGAATGGTCAGCGCCGCGACGACCCAGATGCCGTCGGCGGCGGGGCAGCGTATCGGGCTCCTCACCTTCCGCGCCGGGCCGAACGTCGGCACGGCCGCCGTTACGGCCTTCGCCACCGAGGCGTGGACGTCGACGGCACGCGGCACCCAGCTCAGCCTCGAAACCATCGCGAACGGCTCGACCGTTCGGACGGAGCGAGTGCGGGTTGCTGAGGCGGGCGTCGACATACGAAGCGGCGGCAACCTGCTCGTCGGCGGCACCAAGGTGGTGGGACCTCAGGGCGCCGCGGTCGCGAACGCCACCGACGCCGCCTCGGCCGTCACCCAGCTCAACGCGCTGCTGGATCAGCTTCGGGCACACGGGCTGATCGCCCCATCAGGCCCAATATTGGATCCTGGCGGCTGGGATCCCATGTACAACCAGTGAGAGAAGCAGGACCGAGGATCGGGGGACAGTCACTTGTGACTGTCCCCTTTTCTTCGAGGATCGGGGGACAGTCACTTGTGACTGTCCCCTTTTCTTGCCCGAAGCCTGGTTGATCCCCCCTCCAGCCCATCGCCAAATAGTCCGAAACGGATAATCCTGTAGGATATCATAGAGATTGTTCCTGCTATGTTCTGACTTGTGACGAACGAATCGATTCCACTCCGCGGCAGGTTGATCGCAAATGCCGTGAAGCGCCCGCCGGAGCCGGCGCTTTTGCGGTACCCGCGCTTTCGACGCCGAGACCGCGCCTCGGAAAACTACCGTAAATACCGTTCGATTCGGATCGACAACGTAACGAAACAGATCGTCGCCATTCGGTTGACCCTTTCAGCCAAGCCGCTGAAAAACAACGCCGTCTTGTCCGCAAGGCAGGTGAGTCGTTTCTTCGGAAACGGCGCCGCGACCGGCCGCCGCTCTCCCGGCGGCCAGGGCGGCGGAGTGCTCGAATGGGCCGTCGCGCAGGGGCTGTGCGGCCTGTTCCGGGTGGGCGCGTAGAGGAAGCCGGGGGACGGACCCGTGGCCGTCCCCCATGCCCGCCCGGGCGAAGCCACCCAGTGCGGCCGAAAGGCCCGCTGGGTGGCTTTTGCCGTTCGGGGGCCGGGAGGCCGGCCGGTCGGCATGGATCGGTGAGCTTCTTCGTCTCCTGCGCCGCCGACGATTGCCGATCCCGCCCCAGGCACGATTCTGTCGCGTTCGGCGCCGAAGGGTGCGATGGAGGAGGCAGTCAAGGGAGCAAGGAAATGCCGCTGGTCACTCCGCTCGCCAAGGGTTCGTCGCCGGACGTGGACGAGCTCGCGCGCTTCTTCGACGAGACCCTGGGCTTCACCCCCAACAGCGTCCTGACGATGCAGCGCCGGCCGGCCGTCGCCCGCGCCTTCATCAACCTCAACAAGGCGGTGATGGCCAATGAGGGAAGGCTCACCGCCGAGCAGAAAAGGCTGATCGGCCTGCTTGCCTCGAGCGTCGCGGGATGCCGCTATTGCGAGGCCCACACGGCCCTGGCGGCCGAACGCTACGGGGCATCGAAGGCGCGCCTCGATGCGATCTGGGATTATGCGAAAAGCCCGGTCTTCACCGAGGCGGAGCGGGCGGCATTCGATTTCGCGATCGCGGCCGCGAGCGTTCCGAACGCGGTCTCGGACGACATCGCCGCCGGGCTCAAGCGCCACTGGGACGAGGGAGAGATCGTCGAGATCCTCGGGGTCGTCTCGCTCTTCGGCTTCCTGAACCGCTGGAACGACAGCATGGGCACCCGACTTGAGGAGGGCGCGGCGGAGGCGGCCCGGCGCAACCTCGTCCAACGCGACTGGACTCGCGGCAAGCACGTCTAGGGGCCGCGGCGGCGCCTACCGCCGCGCCTCGATCTCGTTCACCTCGAACCCCACGATCTTCCCGTCCCACCGGCACTGGAACGACCGCTTCCGCCCCTCCGCCTCGGCGCTGCCCCACACCACCAGCCTGGCCGGGCTCTTGTAGACGGTGTCGATGATCCGGACGGTCCCATATTGGGCGGCGCGGGCGCCGCAGGCGGCGCGGGCGGCGGGGCCGGGATCCTCGGTCGGCACTTTTTCGGGGCCGTCGGCGGCCCTGACCGCGGCGCCGACGGCGCTCGCCGCGAGGCCGGCCGCGCAGCCGCCGAGCGGCAGCGCGGCGAGCGCGAACAAAAGCAGGATCGGTCGGCGCATCCTCGTTCCTTTGCCTGCGCGGCGCTGCGCCGCGACGGTCCCGGACCGAACATCGGCGCGGCGCCCGTGTCAACGCTCCGCGGCGGGAAGCGGGAAGCACCCGCGCCGCTTTGCCTTCCCCACCCCCTTAAGCTAGGGCACCGCCATCCTCTAGAAAATCGAAGATCATGACGGAACTGAAACGAATCCGCAATTTCAGCATCATCGCCCATATCGACCATGGGAAGAGCACGCTCGCCGACCGGCTGATCCAATCGACCGGGGGGCTGACCGAGCGCGAGATGACCAGCCAGGTGCTCGACAATATGGAGATCGAGCAGGAGCGCGGGATCACGATCAAGGCGCAGACGGTTCGGCTCGACTACAAGGCCCAGGACGGCGAGCATTATATCCTCAACCTGATGGACACGCCCGGCCATGTCGACTTCGCCTACGAGGTCAGCCGAAGCCTCGCCGCCTGCGAGGGCGCGCTGCTCGTCGTCGACGCGGCCCAGGGGGTGGAGGCGCAGACCCTCGCCAACGTCTACCAGTCGATCGAGCACGACCATGAGATCGTCCCCGTCATCAACAAGATCGACCTTCCCGCCGCCGACGTCGAGAAGGTCCGCAAGGAGATAGAGGACATCGTCGGCCTGCCCGCCGACGACGCCGTCCTCACCTCGGCCAAGACCGGAATCGGAATCGCCGAGGTGCTGGAGGCGATCGTCACCCGGATCCCGCCGCCCAGGGGCGACCGCGACTCGCCGCTGAAGGCGATGCTGGTCGACAGCTGGTACGACCCCTATCTCGGAGTCGTCATCCTGGTGCGCGTGATCGACGGCGCCATCCGCAAGGGCCAGAACGTCGCCTTCATGGCCGCCGGAACCACCCATCTGGTCGACCGCGTCGGCGCCTTCCGGCCCAAGATCGAGCAGCTCCCCGAGCTCGGGCCCGGCGAGATCGGCTTCATCACCGCCCAGATCAAGGACATCACCGAGACGAGGGTCGGCGACACGATCACCGACGCCCGCCGCCCGGCCGCGGAGGCTTTGCCGGGCTTCAAGCTGGTCCAGCCGGTGGTGTTCTGCGGCCTCTTCCCGGTCGACGCCGCCGATTTCGAGAAGCTTCGCGAGTCGATCTCCAAGCTGCGCCTCAACGACGCGTCGTTCAGCTTCGAGATGGAGACGTCGGCCGCATTGGGCTTCGGCTTCCGCTGCGGCTTCCTCGGCCTCCTCCACCTCGAGATCATCCAGGAGCGCCTCACCCGCGAGTACGACCTAGACCTGATCACGACGGCGCCAAGCGTCATCTACAACGTCCACCTCTCCCATTCGAAGGAGGACGCGTCCCGGGAGGGAGGGCTTGGCAAAATCATCCAGCTCCACAACCCGGCCGACATGCCGGACCCGAACCGGATCGAGAGCATCGAGGAGCCGTGGATCGAGGCCGTCATCTACGTGCCGGACGAATATCTGGGGCCCATCCTCAAGCTCTGCCAGGACCGGCGCGGAATCCAGAAGAATCTGACCTACGTCGCGGGCCGCGCCCAGCTCACCTACGAGCTGCCCCTGAACGAAGTGGTGTTCGACTTCTACGACCGCCTGAAGAGCATCAGCCGCGGCTATGCCAGCTTCGACTACCACCAGATCGGCCACCGCGAGGGCGACCTCGTCAAGATGAACATCCTCGTCAACAACGAGCCGGTCGATGCCTTGTCGATGATCGTCCACCGCGCGGCGGCGGAGGCGAGGGGGCGGCACATGTGCGAGCGCCTCAAGGACCTGATCCCGCGCCACCTCTTCAAGATCCCCATTCAGGCCGCGATCGGCGGCAAGGTGATAGCGCGGGAGACGATCGCGGCGCTGAGGAAGGACGTCACCGCCAAATGCTACGGCGGCGACATCAGCCG
>JASLBD010000004.1 GCA_030146745.1 Allosphingosinicella sp.
TGACAGTGCACTAATTTCGAATTGAATGCACTGTCACCGAATTTATGATTGCGGTAGCACTTGGTCCTCTCAGTCGCTCGTAAGGGACGAAGGATGGGCTGGCGTGGTGCAGTAAGGTCAATGGCTGCTTCGGCGCGCCGGAGGCTTCTGCGCAGGTGCCGCCTCCGAACTCCCCGCCGCCCCGCCAAGTACACGGCCTCGATCAGCCGGTCCCCAACCATGTTCCATATATGCATACTCCGGCCGGGAGCGACTCGCCGTCGCCGCCGAGGCTGACTTTGAACGGCCCTTCGCCGGCCGCTCCGACCCTGCTAATCGTGGTGAAACGGGAGGAAACGATCATGAGTGCATTCGGGCGGGGCTCCTTTCGAATTTTCGTGCTGCTGCTGGGCATCTGGACCGGCGCCGGGATCCACGACACGCTGACCAATCATTTCGCCTGGCATGCCGATCCGGTCGCTTATGCCAACCGTCCGATCCTTCCCGGCATGTTCAGCCCCTGGCCCTTCACGACCCTGCTTCTGCTGATCGCCACGGTCGCCGCCGCCATCGTGCTGTGGCGGTACCGCGGGCCCGGCCGCCGCGAGGCGCTGGTGGCGGTCGGCGGAACCGCGCTCATCCTTGTGGCGACGCTCGCCTGGTTCGTGCCCGAGCTCGGCCGGATGTTCGGCGATCCGGCGATTGCGGCCGACGAACTGATCGGCCGCTCGCGCACCTGGATCGCCCTCAACGCGGTGAGGATCGTGGCCCTCGTCGGCCTGTTCTACTGCGCCCTCTTCGGCCTGGAGCGCCTGACCGCCGGGAGCCGGCGGAGCGGCTAGGGTTAAGGTCGGCAGCGAGGCGGGCTGACGCCCACCCTCACCCCGCCCGCAAGATCTTCTCCATCGCCTTCCCCCGAGCCAGCTCGTCCACCACCTTGTCGAGATAGCGTATCTCCCGCATCAGCGGCTCCTCGACATTCTCGACCCGCACCCCGCAGACCACGCCCGTGATCGCCTGCCGCGCCGGGTTCATCCGCGGCGCGTTCCCGAAGAAGGTTTCGAAGTCGGTGCCCGCTTCCAGCTCGGCCGCCAGCGCCTCCGGCCCGTAGCCGGTCAGCCAAGCGATGATCTCGTCGACCTCCGCCTTCGTCCGCCCCTTCTTCTCCGCCTTGGCGACGTAGTGCGGATACACGCTGGCGAAGCTCATCTTGTAGATGCGGTGTTTGGGCATTGCTCTCGTTCGTCCTCAGCCACGTTGCGCTCGGGCCGCTCATCCATCCGGAAAGTCGAAGCCCATTTCCTTCGCCTTGGCGATCACCTCCGCTCCGGTCAGCTTCTCGCCCTCCGAGTCGAACGCGTAATAAGCCGGCTTCTCGTCGATGAAGATCTCCTCCGCGAGCGGCGCCAGGGCGTCGTCGGGGAACAGGCCGGCGGCGAAGGCATAGCCGTTTGCGGGCAGGAAGAGGTAGAAGAGGCTGCTTCCGCACCGGCCGCAAAAGCCCCGCTCCGCCCATTGGGAGGAGCGGTAGCGCACCACATGCGCCTCGCCCTCTATCTCCACCGCGCTTCCGCACTGCACGCTGAGCAGGGCCGAGCCGCCCCACTTGCGGCACATGCCGCAGTGGCATGCCTCGACATGCCCGCGCACCGGCGTCGCCCGAACCGTTACCGAACCGCACAGGCAGTTACCCTCGATCTGTGCCGCATTCCCCGTCATCCGCGCCTCCTTGTTGCCGGGCGGCAAGGCTAACGCCGGCAGCGCTTTCAGGAAAGGCGTGCTGAGAGCGGCGCACCGATGCTCGGTCCGCCGAGTGGCGCGTCCACTCTCGCCGTGCGTCGCCCGAGCCGCTAAGGATTGACCTATGACCTACGCCGCCGACGCCGTCCCGCCCTTCTACCACGGCACCCGGGCCGACCTGAAGCCGGGCGACCTGCTCGCGCCGGGCTTCGCCTCCAATTACGGCCCGCGCAAGCTGTCCTGGATCTACTTCAGCGCCACTCTGGACGCGGCGGCCTGGGGCGCCGAGCTGGCGCAGGGGGAGGGGCGGGAGCGGATCTACATCGTCGAACCGACCGGCCCCTTCGAGGACGACCCCAACCTCACCGACAAGAAATTCCCCGGCAACCCGACCCGATCCTACCGCTCCCGCGATCCGCTCCGGATCACCGGCGAGGTCGCCGAATGGCAGGGCCACACGCCCGAGCAGTTGAAGGCGATGAAGGACGGCATCGAGCGGCTGAAGGCGCAGGGCATCGAGGCGATCGACTAGGCTAGAATCCGCCCAGGAAGGCGGCGACGTTGCCGCCCAGCGCGTCGACCGCATAGCCGCCTTCCATGACCACCAGGGTCGGCAGGCCGAGCGAGGCGATCCGGCGGGCGACCGGGGCGTAATCGGCGGTCTCGAGCGCGAACGAGCAGATCGGGTCGCCGGCGAACGTGTCGGCGCCGAACGAGCAGACGAGGAGGCCGGCGCCAAAGCCCGCGACCGACTCGAGCGCCCGGTCGAGGGCGGCTTCATAGTCCCGCCGGCCGGTCCCGCGCGGCAGCGGCAGGTTGAGGGTCGCGCCCTCCCCTTCCCCCGCTCCGCGTTCGTCGGCATGGCCCCAAAAGAAGGGATAGTCGGTCCGCGGATCGGCGTGGATCGAGGCGAAGAAGACGTCGCCTCGCTCGAGGAAGATGTCCTGGGTGCCGTTGCCGTGATGATAGTCCACGTCGAGGATGGCGATGCGGCCAAGCCCGGCCGCCCGCGCCGCCTCGGCGGCGATCGCCGCGTTGTTCAAATAGCAATAGCCGCCCATGTAATCGGCGCCGGCATGGTGGCCGGGCGGGCGGCAGAGCGCGAAGGCGAAGCGCTCCCCCGCCAGCACCGAATCGAGCCCCGACAGCGCCGTCTGCGCGGCCCAATAGGCGCTCTCCCAGGTGCCCTCGGCGATCGGAGTGGACGCATCCATGCTGAATCGGCCGAGCCTGGCATCGATCCGGTCGAGGTCCAGCGGGCGGCGGCGGACCACCGGCCAGACATAGCCCGAAGCGTCGCCGGGCCGCCCGGCCGCCTTCCAGTCGGCGAAGGCGGACTTGAGGAAGTCAAGATAGGGCTGGGAATGGACTGGGAGCAGCGGGCCTTCGCCATGGTCGGCGGCGCGATGCGTCGCCCCGAGCGCGGCCAGCATCGAGTCGACCCGTCCGCAATGCTCGGCGAAGGGCACGAAGCCGCCGTTGTGAAGCTCCTGCGCCGGAGCGTGCAGCCGCTGCCG
>JASLBD010000006.1 GCA_030146745.1 Allosphingosinicella sp.
CGTCCGCATCGCAAAGACCCAGGATGCGCCGGAGGAAGGCGAGATCGGTCTCGTCGAGCTGCATCCAGTCTCGAGCGGTGGTGTCGACTCCGTCGCGGACTTCGGCGGTGAGGCCGTAATCGGAAGCGATCGCGTCGAGCACGTCCGAAAGGGGGCTGTCGTCGAAGAGACGGGTGCGGCGCTTGCGGCGGGCCGGGAACAGGCGGTCCTCGGCAAGCACGGTGAAGGTCGGCGCCCCCTCCGCCCGCAATTCGCTCTCGATCGCGGTGATCTGGCCGTCGAAAATCTCGAACGCGCGCACTTCGGCGGCGCCGGCGAACACTCGGATGCCGGCGCCGAGCTCGAGCGGCGAGCCCGCGCCCGCGGCATGGCCCATCGTGCCGTCCTGGCGGGTCACGCTGTCGGTCAGCACCAGCTCGAGCGAGGAGAGGCCGCCGAGCGCCTCGGTCACCCGCATGCGCTCGAGATTGCGGGCGATGAGCGGGTAGCTCATCCCGCCGACCTCGACGGTCGGGGACGCGGTGTAGAGGAAGGGGTCCGCGAGCGCCATGGAGTCAGTCCGCCCACAGACGGGCGAGCCGGTGGCGGCGCCGCTCGAGCTCATATTCGAGGCGATCGAGATCCTCGAGCGGGCTCGACGCACCGCCGGCCTCGGCGCCCGCGGCGCCGCGATCGGCCGCCGGCTCTTCGGCCGTTTCGGTCACAATCTCGTCGATCCTCACCGCCATTTACAAACTCCTCAGAAGAACGTCACGCCGGCCGAAGCCGTGTAACTGGCGGCGACCTGGCCGCCGCCGGAGACCACCTTTCCGGTGCTGTCGAACTGCGCGTTGGCACCGACCGTCGGGGCCGGCGGCGGAAGCAGCTTGTCGAGGCTGAACCCGCCGCTCGGAAGGGCGGTCTTCGAGCTACCCAGCGCGGCGAAGGCGCCTTGCGAGGCGCTCACGCCGGCGCTCGCCGAGCCGCTGTAGGAGACGCTGGAGCTGCTGCTCGCGCTGCTGAAGCCGGAGGCTCCCGCCGAGGCGCCGAACGATGCGCCGGCGGACGCGCCGAAGCCGGCCGACGCGCCCGCCGACGCGCCGAACGAGGCTCCCGCTCCGGCCGAGGCTCCCGCCGAAAAGCCCGCGCCCGCGGAAGCTCCGGCGGAAAAGCCCGCCCCAGCCGACATTCCGGCGGCCATTCCGACGCCGACGCTTGCGGAAAGCCCCGCCGAGGCGCTCGCGCCGGCCGAGGCGCCCGCTCCGAAGCCGATGCCGGCACCGGCCTTGAACCCCGCCGAAGCGCCCGCGCTCACTCCGCCGCTCGCCGCGAAGCCGGCCGCGGCGGACAAGTTGATCGACGCCGAAGCGCTGAGCGAAGCCCCGGCCGAGGCGCCCGCCCGCATGCTCTCCATTCCGTTGAGAGCGGCGAGGAAGCGCCCTGCGCCCGGGTCGCCGCCGCGGGCGGCGGCACCGCTCGCGCCCATTCCGTCCATCGCCGGAACGGGCACGAAATCCACGAGGGCCGGCGCTTCGACGTTCGTCGCCATCGCCGACGCCGTGTAGGCGCTCGACTTGAGTTCCGAGCCCTTCATGCTGAGAGTGATCGAGGCCCTCAGCGGAACGCCGTCCGACGACCAGTAGTCGAGCGTCTCGGTGAGCGATTCGATCAACCCCTCGAAGCAGGTCGTGCCCCAGTGGAAGAAGGCCTTGGGCAGGCTTCCGTTGGCCTGCTGCTGCTGCTGCTGCCCGCTTGCGGCCGGGGTGATGCCCGTCGCCACCGCGAGGGCGCGCAGCGCCGCGGTGGCGGAGCGGACGTCGCTGCCGTCGTGGGTCGTGTCGAACAGGAGCTCGACGTCGAGCTTGGCGGTGGTGGCCCGCGCATGCTGCTCGGGCGGATCCTCGCCGAACTGGTTGGTGAGCGCGACCCTCAATGAGGTCGGGTTGAAATGGACCGGAATCGCCGTTCCGTCGGCGGTTCCCTGGGTGAAGTAGGCGAGGCCGGCGGTCATGCCGCCACCCCGTTCATCTCGAGGCCCTCATGGACCAGGTGGAGCTCCTCGACGGCGACGTCGCTGCCCTTGGCGCTGAGGTCGCCGACCCGGAACTTGACCGGCATGGCGTTCCTGAGCCGCCACCCGAGACGGACCTTCGGCTTGACGTCGCCCGGCTTGAAGGCCGACAGGTCGATCGCTGCGGTGACGTCGCCGATCGTGCTGATCAGCCCGATGAGGAGGTTGCAGCGATTGGCGGTGAGCGGCCGTCCGTCGCCGCCCCCGTCGGCGCCGGCGAACATCGACCACCAGCGCCACAGATGCTGCGAGCGGACGATCCCGCGCTTCAGGACGACGGTGCCGAAGCTTACCGGCCCGGCGCGCATGTAGGCGCCGTAATTACGGCCCCCCGCCTTGACGACCTTATGCTCCATCATCGCCTCGAGGCCGGTGATCTCGGAGAAGCCGCCGAACAGCTCCGGTGCCACGCCGGCGCCCGGCGCGAAGCTCTGCGGCGCGGTCCCGGTCGCCGCCTCGGTGGCGCCGGGGCCCGCGGGGGCGGCGACCTCGAACGAGACGTGGAAGGCGAAATTCCCGAACGGGATGCGGACATCTTCGCCGGCGGGCATCTCCATCGCCATCAGGCCGCCTCCCGCGCCTGACCGTCGGCGGCCGCCTCGAGGAGGAGCAAAGACACGCTGATATGCTGGATCGGATAAGCTGCGGTGAAGCCGATCCGGGCGACGACCCGGCCGGAGTCGATGTCGGCGGCGGTCATGCTGGTCTCGCCGCACTCCACCTGGAAAGCCCGGTCGCGGCTTCGGCCGTCGAGCGCCCCGCGCCGCCAGAGGCCGTCGAGGAAGGATTCGACCGTCCCGCGGATCCGCGCCCACAAGGCCGGGCCGGAGGGCTCGAACATCAGCTCGTCCCCGAAATGGCGCGCGGCCCGAAGGACGATCCCCATCAGCCGCGAGACTCCGCCGCTGCGCCATTCGCGCTCCCGCGCCAGGGTCGCGTCGCTCAGCCATTCCGGCCGGCCGCGCTTCATCGCGATCAGGCAGAGCCGCTCGCCGAGCCAGTCCGCCTCGCCCTCCAGGCCCCGGCCGAGGTCGCTCTCGCCGATCTCGGGCCTGAGCCCGCGGACGCTTCGCGCCTCGCGTCCGGCGATGCTCCGGAAGGCGCCGTCGGCGAGCGAGGTCCGGGCGACGATTCCCGCCAGAAGGCCTTCCGGGCTCTGAACGCCCTCCGGCATGCCGGTCGAGGCAGCGGTTCGGACCCAGGGATAAGCGAGCTGCAGGCGCGGATGATCGATCCAGCCTTCCGCGAGCAGCCTCCTGTCGCCGCCGACCGGCCCGCCGAGGATGGCCAGCGGCCAGGCCTCGTCGCCGCGCCCGAACTCGCCGAGCAGGGGCAGCGGGAAGGCCGAGAGCAGCATCGCATCCTGGCGATGGTCCGGACCCCGCGCCCGGCCGAGCAGGGTCAGCGCATATTGGAGCGAATCCGCCCACAAGGCATATTGGCCGCCGTCGAGTCGCGGCGCCTGAAATTGCGGGCGCCCCTCCCTTTTCTCCGGAGCGAGATCGGGCGCCGCGGGGGCGCAGGGCCGGAATCGCTCGGGCGGAGCGGGCGGCACCGGCTCGACCTCGGCATATTCGGGGCCGCCCGCGCAGATGTCGATGAGGTCGGGGAGAAGCAGCATCGCCGCGTCGCCGACTCCGAATATGGCTCCGGCGCCGGACCAGGTGCGCGGATCGCCGGGATCGGCGGCGCGGCTCGCGCCCCTGAAGCCGGGGAGGATCGCCACCCGCCCGGCGCCTTCGGCGCCCTCGCCGGTGAGGAGCGGAAGCTTGGCGGCCTCGTCGGCGTCGAGCGGCGCCGGGTCGCCGGTGCGGACGATCCAGGCCTTGGCCCCGCCTTCCTCGAAGAAGCTCCTGACCGCGAGGCCCAGCGAGGTCGGAACCATGTCGCTCGATCCGGCCGTCAGCGGCCGCCGTTCCCAGGCGTAGAGCAGGTCGAACTCGGACCAGCTGAAGACCGGCACCGGCACGTCGAGCAGCGAGTCGAGCCGCTCCGCCTCGACCCGGAACAGTCCTTCCGGCGACCAGCCGCCGAGCGCCAGCGCCTCGAGCACCGGCGCCGGAACCGCGGCCTCGCGGCGCGGGACGCAGCCGACGAACATGGCGACGTCGGCGCGCGAGGAGAGCCCCGCCGCTTCGGTCGGCCTTTTCGCCGAAAAGCTGATGCCCGGAAGGAACATGGTTTCGCCCTGGTTACCGTCAGGCCGTCTCGAACTCGAAGCCCTCGGACGCGAGGACCAGCTCCTCCATGGCGACGTCGGAGCCGCCCTTGGCGGCCAGCGTCGGCCCGGTCCACTTCATCGGGCGGGCGTTGATCAGCCGCCATTTGAGGATCGGATTGTGCTGCTCGTCCTGAAGGGTGATGGTCACTCCGCGCCGGTGGGTCGGGTCGGTCCGGGTGATCTGCACCCATTGCCAGAAATTGGTCTGGCCCATGATCCCGCGCTTCAACGTGACGTCGCCGGACTTGTGCAGGCCGGGAATCTTGCGGACCCTGTTCTCCTTGTCGTTGCCCTGGCGGTATTCCATGAGCGTGACTTCGGTGCTGAGGCCGGAGACGTCGGAGAAGCCGCCCAGAGCCGAGGTGGCGGGGTCGTTGCCGTCGAATTCCACGATGAAGTTGTAGGCGCTGTACGGGGTGTCGCGTGGCATGGGTGCTGCTCCTTATCCGCGGGCGTCGGCCGTCTTCTGGCCGATCTTGAAGATGACGAACTCGGCGGGCTTGATCGCAGCGACTCCGACCTGGCAGACGAGGCGCCCGTTATCGAGGTCGTTCTGGGTCATGGTGGAGCGGTCGCAGCGGACGAAATAGGCCTCCTTGGGCGTGGCCCCGAGCAGCGCCCCGCTCATCCATTCGTTGTAGAGGAAGTCGGAGACGGTGGTGCGCACGTTCGCCCACAGGGCCTCGCCGTTCGGCTCGAACACCGCCCATTGGGTGCCCCGGTCGATCGAGGATTCGAGGTAGATGAAGTAGCGCCGGATGTTGACGTACTTCCACTCGGGGTCGGAGCTCAGGGTGCGCGCGCCCCAGACCCGTATGCCGCGATTGGGGAGCTTGCGGATGCAGTTGATCCCGAGCGGGTTCAAACCCTCCTGCTCGCCGAAGCGGACGTCGCGCTGAAGGTCGAGCGCCCCGGTGACGGTCTCGTTGGCGGGCGCCTTCCACACTCCGCGCTGGACGTCGTTGCGGGCATAGATCCCGCAGACGGCGCCGGACGGCGGAACCTCGATCTCGCCGGGCTGAAGGGGATCGGTCGCCGCCATCGGGTTGGCGACCCGGATCCAGGGATAATAAAGCGCGGCATATTTGCTGTCGATCAGGTTCTTGAGCGCGCGGACGTCGTTCGGCTCCTGATCGGGCGGAGTGTCGAGAACCGCGATCCGATAGGCGCGGCGCGCCTCGGCGCTTCCGATCAGGGCCTGGTTGATCGCGGCGGCGGCGGCGAAGGTCGACGAGCCGGGCGCGGCGATGATCGAAATGTCCTCGAGCGCGAGCAGCGAGGCGAGCGCGTCGTTATAGGGGTCGACGGTCGGGGCGTTGCCGTCCGTTCCGTTCTTGAGCAGGAGCGGCTCCTCCGTGAGCAACGCTCTCAGCTCGAACGCGGTGACGGCGTCGCCGAGCTCGATCACGACCGGGTTGGTCAGGCGGTCGATGCTCTTGGGCGGCCGGGCGCCCATTACGGTGCCGATGTAGCGCGGGTGGCGCGGATGGAGCCCCAGCCCCGCCGCTTCGTAGACGATCCCGCTCGAATCCCTGACCTCGACCGAAACCGTGACGATGGACAGAGCGCCGTCGTCGGCCAGGGCCGTGAAGGCGGCGACGGTCTCGAGGCTGGTCGGCATCGGCTCGACCCCGACGACGTAATAGCCGTTGGCGAGCTGGACCGTCGTCCCGGCCGGCTGCTTGAGCGCGAGCCGCTTGGTCGTCGGCAGGACGTTCTCCGTGACGGCCACCACATATTGGGCATCGGTGCCGTCGACGCTGCCGCCGCCCGGATAGCGGGCCTGGACGATGACCCGCTTGGTCTGGCCGCCGCTGCTGGCGAGGTTGCCGGTGGTCGCGGCGGCGGCGCCGGCGCCGGTGATGCGGGCCACGTAGAGCCGGCCGCCGCCATTGGCGAAGAAGGCCTGGGCGGCGAGGGCGAGGTGGTTGGGAACGGCGGCGTTGCCGATCCTGAGGGGATCGAGGCCGCCGTAGAAGCGCTCGAAATCGCCGAAGCTGGTCAGCATCGGCGGGGTCGGGTCGCTGGGCGCCCGGCTGACCGGTCCGCGCGCGGTCAGGCCGACGAAGGCGGCGGTGCTGGTGCCCACGCCCTCGATCGATTTGGCGCGGAAGCTCGTCTCCTCGACGAACACGCCGGGTGCTAGATATTCAGGCATCAATCGGCTCCTTCAGGTCGAGCTGCTGGGTGGGGGTCATTCGGGATTCCATTCGAGGCCGACCGCGCTCTCGCGCCCCGCCGAGAGCGAAGCTTCGGCGCCCGCGGCGAAGTCCGGCGCGGGCGCGGCGGCGGCAAGCGAATCGGGGTCGGGATGGCCGGAGGTGCGAAGCCCGGCGGCCTGCGCCGCGGCGGCCGCCTCGGCCGGGACGTGGAAGCGGGCCGAGTCCGGATCGGCGTCGACGACGACCCGAACCGGCTGCCCGGCGCTGATCTGCGAGCCCGGGAAGGACAGGGGCAGGAAGGGGAAGAGGAGACAGGCCTCGCCGCGGGCGTCGGTGACGGCCCGCGCGGTGAAGGCGCCGTCCGCGCTTCGCGCCCGGACCAGCGCGCCTTCGACGAGCCTTTTATCGTCGCCGCGGCGGACGGAGACCCGGATCGTGCAGGCGCTTCCGGAGCGCGCGGCCATGGCCGAGGGAAGCATCTCAACCCTCTGCGCCTCGAACAGCGAGGCCGGGGCAGCGGAGTCCGGATTGCGCGGCAGGCCGAGCCCGAAGCTGCGCGGCGCGACGTCCGCGGCCGCGGGCGTGAGCTCGAGCCGGATCGTCTTCGCCGACGCGGCCGCGACCGGATCGAAGCTGGCTGTGTAGGGCTCGAAGCCGCGCGCCTCGAGCAAGGCGAAGCGGCCGTCGCCTTTCGCGACCGTTCGGACCCCGTCGCCTTCGATCCGCACGGGTCCGAGCACCGGCCGTCCGGCGACGTCGACCAGCCGGAGCAGAGCGAGGGCGCGCCGGTCGAGCAGATCGGGGGCGAGCATCGTCATCACAGCGCCGGCTCCGCGGCGGGATCGCCATGGGCGAAGCTGAAGCGGCTCGCCGCGACCGGCAGGGCGTCGGCGAGCGGGCCGTAGCCGATGCGTACGACCCGAGCCTTGAACAGGGTGCTAAGCCGGTATTTCTGGCCGAGCGCGTCCCACAGGCGGAACAGCCGCTCGGGATCGGCCTGCTCCGGCACCAGCTGCACGGTCTCGCCGCGCTCCCAGCCGGTCGCCGGCAGCTGGCCGGAGTCGAGCAGTGGAAAGCGGTTCAATTCCAGCATCGCCCAGCTCAGCATCGACAGCTCGTCGGCGGTGGTCGAGCCCCAGCTCGTCATCAGATAGGAGAGCTCCAGCGATATCCCCGCCCCCTGCGAGGGATCCTGCATCGCCTGGCGGGCGAGCCTGTGGTCCGACCGGTCGATGTGGAAGCAGGTGATGGAGAGGCCGCCGGTCGGCGGAGTCGGCCCGACCAGGGCGGCGAGCGGCACGTGGTGGATCTTGGCGTCGGCCGGCACCGGGCCCAGCCGGCCCTCGGCGGCGAGCAGCGAGCGCCGGGTCGTCAACAGGCTGACGACGGTCTCCCCGATCGCGTGAACGGCGCCGAGATCAGCCATGCCCGGCTCCCGGCCCCGCCGACACGATCCCCCCGAACTCGGCCTGGTAGCGCTCGATGGCGCCGCTGATCGTGCTTCTTATGGTCAGCAGGTAATCGGGGCTGGTGACGAAGCGCCCGTTGATCGCCGGGACGTCGCCCGGGCCGGCCTGGCCCAGGTCGATCAGCACCTCCGACAGGCTGAGGTGAAGGTGCATGTGGTTGATGTAGGTGCGCGAGCCGTTGCCGGCCGCGGGCGGCTCCTGCCGTTCGTCCTTCCTCTGAGCCCCCATCGCCGTCTCCCGCCGCCGCCCGATCGGGCAGCGTCTCGGCTCTACCCGCAAGGCCCGTGCCAGATGGGAAGATGGCGGTTTTGGAGGGGGTTAGACGGGAGGCGGCCGAAGGGGAGCGTCACAGGCGTGACAGGTGTCACTCGGGCAGGCGTTACACCCCAACCGTCATTGCGAGCGAAGCGAAGCAATCCAGCGCGGCTTTCGACGCAGAACTGGATTGCTTCGTCGCTTCGCTCCTCGCAATGACGAGGAACGGGACTCAGGCGACGCCTTCGAGCCCGGCCCGCTCCAGGCGGCGGTAGAGCGTCATCCGCGAGCAGTTGAGCGCCCGGGCGGCGCCGGCCTTCTTGCCGCCGGCCGCGGCCAAAGCGCGCAGGAGCAGCTCGCGCTCGGCGGCGACGTCGCCGTCCGGGCCGCACGGGGCGGCCGCGACGGTGGCGGGAAGATCGCCGGCTTCGAGCATGTCCGCGCTTTCCGCGGTGACCAGGGCATGTTCGAGCGCGTTGCGCATCTCGCGGACGTTGCCGGGCCAGCGGTGGCGGCGCAAGGCCGCGACCAGCTCCCCGGAAAGGGACGGGAGCGGCAGGCGCAGCTCGGCGCAGATACGTCCGAGCAGCGAGCGGGCGACGGGCACTATGTCCTCCGGCCGCTCGCGCAGCGGCGGGATCGGCAGCTGGACCACGGCGAGGCGATAATAGAGGTCGGGGCGGAAGGCGCCGCGGGCGACGTCGCCCTCGAGGTCGCGGTTGGTGGCGGCGATGATCCGGACGTCGACATGGTGGGCGTGGTGCGATCCCAGCGGGAAGATCTCGCCGGATTCGAGCGCCCGGAGCAGCTTCGACTGCGCCGGGAGGCTGAGCTCGCCGACCTCGTCGAGGAACAAGGTGCCGCGGTCGGCGAGCCGGAACTTGCCGGGATAGGCGCGCGACGCGCTCGAGAAGGAGCCCTTCTCGTAGCCGAACAGCTCGCCCTCGATCAGAGCTTCGGGGATGGCGGCGCAGTTGATCGGAACCAGCGGCCGGTCGCCCCGCGGGCTGTTGCGGTGGAGCATGAGGGCGACCAGCTCCTTGCCGGTCCCGGTTTCGCCGCGGATGAGGGTGGTGCTGGACGAGCGGCTGAGCTTGCGGACGAGGGACTTGATTCGCGAGACCGCCGCGCTTGGGCCGACGAATCGCGACTCCTCGGCCAGCGCCGTCAGCCGTGGCGGGGCAGGGTACGGGTTTCGATCAGCCCCACGATGCATGGTGCCCCCACGAACAAGCCAGCAGGATCAGCAGCTTGGCCAGCTATTGCCCCCAATAGCCAATGACCAAGCCTCGCCTAAAAAGCGGCGAATGTGAACCTTCCAGGCGATATATTCAAGCAAATGCCGGGCAGAGCCCAAGCAAGAAGCCCGGAATTTTAGAGGATTGAAGGCGCGAGTCAATAAGTGATTCCACCCCGGACCGGCGTTCCGATCCACTGGAAACGGTAACCCATTGAATAGACGGTTTCAGTTTGGCGATTAGTTGCCCTCTGCTTCCCCCTGCAGGGAGCGGCCAGGGGGCGGGTCCGCTGAAGGCGCCAGAAACTCCGACTCCGAAGATGTCTCGCTGGGCTTGCCTGCCCACCAGCGGCCGCTCCCTTGCAGGGAGGGGAGTTCAACTTTCGATCGCCTCGATCTCGACCACCTCCAGTACTTCCGCCCGGCCGGCGAAGTCGACGAGGTCGCCGACACTGGCGCCGATCAGGGCTCGGGCAAGCGGGGCCGAGAAGGAGATCCGGCCCGCCGACGGGTCGGCTTCGTCGTCGCCGACGATGTCGATCCGGCGCAGCGCGCCGCCCTGGCGGAAGCCGACCCGGGAGCCGAAGCCGACTTCGTCCGCCGGCGGCGGCGGGGCGAGCTCGGCCGTCGCCCGGCGCGTAAGCCAGTAACGCAAAGCGCGCTTCGCTTCCTCCAGTTCGGGCTCGTCCGCTCCGGCGGCGATGGAGGCTTCGAGCTCCGCGACTCGGGCCCGGATCAGCGCGAGGCCGTTCGCGGTGACGAGATTGGGGCCGACCGGGATCGGGAGCTCGAATCTCGGCTCCTTATGCTCTTCGTCGCTGTCGCGGCGGAAGGCGACGCTCAAGACCGGTGCTCCTCGATTATCATAAGCGTCGAACGCGGGTGTCGGCGCGTTCGTTGCGCTTGTCCATCGATCGGCTAAGGAGGCGGGCGATGATCCCTCGCGTTCTGATCGGCAGCGCCCCCGTTCCCGGCGGCGGCGGCGAGCTCCGGCTGATCCGGCGCGGCGAGGATTTCTGGATCATGCTCGGCGCCAACGCTCTGATGAGCACCCGGCTGCGCGGGTCGGAGGAGGCGCTCGCCACCCTCGTCTGCGAGCGGATCGCCGGGCGGGCGAGGCCGGCGCTCCTGATCGGCGGGCTCGGCATGGGCTTCACCCTTCGAGCGGCGCTGGGCGCGCTCGGGCCCGGGGCGCAGCTGGTGGTGTCCGAGCTGGTGCCGGCGATCGTGAATTGGGCGCGGGGGCCGATGGCCCACGTCCATGGCGGCAGCCTCGACGATCCCCGGGTGCGGATCGTGGAGAGCGACGTCGGCGATCTCATCGCATCGGCCCGGTCGAGCTACGATTCGATCCTGCTCGACGTCGACAACGGGCCGGACGCGCTCAGCCGCGATTCCAACGACCGCCTCTATGACCTGGACGGCCTTCGGCGGGCGCGGTCGGCGCTTAAGCCGGGCGGGATCCTCGCCATCTGGTCGGCGGCGCCCGACCCGGCCTTCAGCCGGCGGCTGGGCAAGGCCGGCTTCGCCGTCGAGGAGGTGACGGTCCGCGCCCATGCCGGCCGCAAGGGGGCGAAGCACATGATCTGGCTGGCGACGCGGCGGTAGCCGTCATTCCGGCGAAGGCCGGAATCCATGAATACGGTCGCACGAGATTTCGCACTGCGGAGTTCATGGATCCCGGCCTTCGCCGGGATGACGAAGGTCACCAGATCCGGGCGCGCTGCTCGGGCGGGAGGTAGAGCTTGTCGCCGGGCTGGACGTTGAACGCCTTGTACCATTCGTCCGCGTTCCTCAGCGGGGCGAAGGCGCGGATCTGGTCGGGACTGTGCGGTCAGTTGATGAACTGCTGCCTGAGCGCGTCGTCGCGCCACAAGGTCCGCCACACCTGCGCCCAGGCCATGAACACGCGCTGCTCGGGCGTGAAGCCGTCGAGCACCGGCCCGGGCTTGCCGCCGAGGAAGTTG